>JAYEID010000026.1 GCA_034659915.1 Patescibacteria group bacterium | reverse complement strand
ATTCCGCAATCCGCAATCCGCTATCAGCAATTAACAATCAACAATAAGCAATTATTTTCCACCTCCCTTTATTCTTTATTCCTTATTCCTTATTCCTTATCTCTTATTTAATATTTCGTATTTATTTGGAGCTTAGAGTTTAGAATTTCGTATTTACTATTCCTTAACCAATATTTATTATCTTTCCAATGTTTCTATGTTTTTATACTTTTATGTTCTTGCTTACTACTAACTACTATCTTTAGCTATATACTTGAAAAAACAGGTAGTTAATGTATAATTAGATTACCGTAGACAGTGAGTTCCCGTGAGGGACTAATTTTTGCTCACCGAGGTAAACACCAAATTTGTTATTATTCTAGTTTTGTTGTTTATCCCGCGTGAGCGGGATTTCTTTTTTTTATAGCGAATTAGCTACGAATAATTAAGGTATAAATTCTATTTATGCTACGAATTGGCTACGAATACTACAAATACTTTACGAATAAGATAAGGAATTGGGATAGCGAATCTGTTACAAATAATTAAGGTATAAATTCTATTTATGCTACGAATTGGCTACGAATACTACAAATATGTTACGAATAAGGCAAGAAATTAGTATGGCAAATAAGCTACGAATAAGAGAGAAATTAACTGGAGAATCCTGCGAGGTTTAACTTGTTTAATCCTTGGAGGTTTCGTTAAATTAAGGGGGAGACAAGAAAATTAGTAGTATTGGTAGTAAATTTGTTTTAATTAGTAGAATATTAGCTGTTATGGATTTAGAAGAAAAAAAACAATTAGTAAAAGATTTAAAAAAAGAGCTGAAAAAAGCTAAAAGTGTTACTTTTGTCGATTTTTCCGGATTAGGTGCGGGTGTTTTGGATAACCTTCGTGGGCAACTTTTGGAGCAGGATGCTCAAATTAGAGTGGCAAAAAATACATTAATAACCCGTGCTTTAGACAATTTTGACTTTAATTTGGAAGGTCCAACAGCGCTGGTTTTTTCATTTGGAGATGCTCTTAAAGGCATAAAAGTTGTGTCTAACTTTCAAGAGGAAGCTGGTAATTTAGAGTTTAAGGGTGGAGTGTTTGAAGGAGCTTTAGTATCTGGTTCAGAAGTTTTGGAATTGGCAGAGATTCCTGGAAGGGAAATGCTCTTAGCGCAGTTCTCATCTCTTCTAAATGCTCCTTTACAGAGGTTTGTTGCTAATGCTAGCGCACCATTGCAAAGATTTGGAAATGACTTACGTTCCATGTCGAAGGAGAGCTAGATTCACATTTCTTTATTGGCGTCGATTCGTGTCTATTTTTAATTAGCGTCAATTTGCGTTTTTTAATCAGCGCAAATCCATATAGATAGAATTTATACCGTTTTATCAGCGTAAATCAGTAATTCTGAATGGGGGTGAAAATAATTATATGGCAGAAGAAGAAAAAGAAGAAGTAAAAGAACAAGAAATAGAGCTTAGCGAAAATGCAGAAAAAGTTCTTGAACTAGTTTCTGAGATGAGTGTTTTGGAACTTTCTCGGTTGGTTAAAGCTTTAGAAAATAAATTTGATATCCAACCAATGGCTGCTGCAGTCCCTGCAGCTGGTGGGAATGGTGGAAATGGGGAGGAAGAGGGAGAAGAAAAATCAGCCTACAGTGTAGTGCTCAAGAGTGGGGGAGATAAAAAGATTGCTACTATCAAAGCTATTCGGAAAGTTGACCAAAGCTTGGGCCTTAAGGAAGCCAAAGAGCTAGTAGAGAACGCTCCCAAGACAATTGCGGAGGATATGCCAGCAGAGGAAGCAAAGGAAGCTAAGAAGACTCTAGAAGAGGCTGGAGCAGAAGTTGAGTTGGAGTAATATACTGAGAAGTTTGCAAGAAACCATCGCCACTAGTTGGTGGTTTTTTGTGTTGGTGGGAAGTGGTAAGCAGTAAGCATGTAAACGTAGAGCATAGAAACATAAAAACAAAAACCGATTGCTTATTGTTGATTGTTAATTGCTGATAGCGGAAAGAAATTATCTCCTACGGAGATGAAATTAAGAGAAATTACTTCCTTCGGAAGTGAAATTGGGAGAAATTACGGGAAGATAAGAGATGGGGGATAATAGATACTAAATACAAAATACTAAATACGGATTACGAGTTACCAATTCCTGCCTGCTGGCAGGTCTAGTCTCCAGTTCCTATTTACTTACTACTTGATGCTTGCTACTTACTACTAGCTACTTGATGTTGGCTACTCTCCAAACGGTGAAAACGATGAGCCCTCGACTTGTGGTTTGGGCTCGGCAGAGGGGGAAGATTCTTCTTGTTCAGTTTCTGTACCTTCTTCTAGCGCTTCTTTTTCATCTTTACCTAGCTTAGATTTAATATTTTCCAACTCTTGCTCAACTCTTGTGCGGTCTTCGTGGTCTAAAGGAAGAATGGTAAGCACATTTTCCAATGCTTGAGCAGCTTTAGGAAACTTCTCCTCCCTTTGGTAAGCTTGTGCGAGGTTGTACCAGCCAGGCGCATAGCGTGGTCTTATTTGGACAGCTGTTCGGAAGTTTAGAATAGCTTCTTCAAAATCTCCTTGGGAGAGGTAGAGTGCGCCTCTTTGTGTTCTTAGCTCGGGGTTAAGTGAGTCTAGTTTTATAGCTTGCCCGTAAGCAATTAAAGCCCAATCTTCTGATCCATCTAGTAAACCTGTGAAGCTTTGGTATGTTTGGGCAAGGTTAAGCCAGGTAGTGGCATCAAGCTGGTTTAAAGAAATAGCTTGTTTAGCCTGGTCAATACTTTGTTGTACCAGACTATTTATTTGGTTTTGCAACTGCTCTTGCTGCTTTTCAAGGTCTTCTTGGGATTGTTTCGAGCTTTGCTGTTGCATTTGCTGGTTGAAATCTTGGATGTAGGACTGCACTAAAAGCCTATTAACAGTTGCAAAAGCTGTCCGGTAAGAAACTTTCTTTGGGTTAGCTTGGATTGCTCTTTGCTGGAGGTTGTAAGTTTGGATACCATCGTTGTTTTGGAATGCTTTTAGCGACTGATGGTAGTAAAACTCACCTTGATAAGCGCGGAAAGTAAGGTAGGTGATTCCACCCGCAAGGGCAAGAGCAATAAGGAACCTGGTTGAAGCTTTTATTAGCCAAAAGCCTTTTGTTTTACCCACGTCGCTTATAGCTAGGAACGTGAAAAGCAGAAGCCAAGAGAGTGCAGAGGATGAGAGAAAAACCTGAATTATTAAAATGCTGATAAGTCCTATATGGCTGAAATCTAACTTCTCCTCGCTCCTAAGTTTTCCAAGAATATGAGTAACTGCCTTGACAGCAATAAGAAGCCAAATCCCAAGCCCCAAAATTCCCAGTGTAGTTAAGGTGTGGAAAGGTATGTTAGAAGAATTGCCAAATATAACTTGCCAAAGCGATATTCTTTCAATTTCTAACGGTTTGAACCTTCGAAAAGCAGAATCAAAATTCCCTGGTCCCACCCCGATGAAGGTGCTTTTTACACTGTTTCCTAGGGAATTGGTGGCAATTTTCCACCCAAACCTGTAAGGAAGGTTTATATAAGGACCGCTTTCTTGTAGAGCCTGTGGCTCTAGAGCAGGATCTTGGGAAAGTTTTGCTCTTGCATTTTGGTAGTTTATGCTAAATAAGGCTATGGCAGTCAAAATTACAGGAATGATAATCCCGATAGTAACCGCTTCCATGGTTGAAATGGTTTCCTTTGTGGATTTTTTAAATTCTTGCTGAGAGTATTTTACTAAAAGAAACGCAGCAAGGGCGAAGGTAACTAATAACCAAGTGAGTTGGGCAAACTGTGATCCTGTCGGGGTCCATGTTTCAGGGTTAATATTTTCCCAAGGCAGCACGTGCGCGAGGATTCCTACATTTCCCAAAATAGAAATGAGGGAAAGGAGTAGGGAGGAGCCTAAAAGGGGATAAAAAATGTAGCGGAAAGAAAAATCTTCAATTTGGGTTACGAAAAAGTAAATAAAGGAAAGTCCTAGGAAAAGCGCCCCATCTCCCATCAACCCTTCCATAAAGCCGGGATTCAAGAAAAGGCTCAGTGCGGTTACCACTAGAAGTCCGCAGATAAGGGGCAGGGTTCCCTTTCTCTTTACTTTGATTGAACTTTCTTTCTTAAAAACGCTTACGCTAGACCAGACAAGCATAAGAATTATTCCCGTAGCAAGGATTAGCACTCTTTTGTTCCAGGAATAGAAATCTGGTGTAATTGGCAGGAAAAATAGGGGAACTGTAAAAATAAAAATTGCGGTAATCCAGTGAGTTAGATTGGTTTTTAAATTATTTGTCTTTTCCATTTGTACTTTCATATTTTAATAGACAGCTTTTCTTCTATCAACTAGTAGTCTCTAGTATCTAGTCTAGTAACGAGTAACTAGTAGTTAGCATTAAGCATTAAGCACCAAGCATTAAGCAGTTAGTATTAAGTATCTTCTAAACCTTCTCTTATTCTCTTAATTGAGCCGTTTATTAGTTTGCTTACTTCAATGGATTTTTCAGCAAGGTTGTCGAAATCTTTCTTTTCTAAGTAGCCCACATCTTTTGCCACTAGGAGTTGGTTTTGAAGTTCGTTTAAAGAGCCCAAAGCCATAATTAGGAATTTGATTTTTGCTTTTTTGGAGCGTCGAGAAAACCCCTCAGCAATGTTGGAAGTAATTGAGACCACACATCTTCTTAGTTGGCTTGTGAGCGCATACAGTTCCTCTTTGGGGAATCTGCTCGTTACGTTATATATTTCTTTTACCAATTCATGTCCTCTTTTCCAGGAAATAAGATCTGTAAGGCTTTTAATCTTTTCGTTTGTCATAGGAATTCGCTACTTACTACTTACTGCTTGTTACTTTCTACTAATTTACTACCCACCAATCAAAAGTTATATCTGCGGATGCCGGGCTGTCTATGCTAATAATGAAGTAACCCCCAGTTTCGTTTTTGTTCCACACATAAGGGCTTTGTCCGTTGGTGGGACTGGTTGGTGTTAGGAAGACTTTAGAATCTTCCGTTAAGGCGTTTGTTTTTATCTGAACTTGTTGTCTTCCCTCATTAATTTGGCCGCTACCAATAGATTCTGTTGGTTCTGCTTCTGCCGATTCCGTAGCTTCTTTAACATTTAGTTTAGTAAAGGTTGCCTCACCCCTCGAATCAATAGAAGCAACCTCTTGCTGTTCGCCGTTTAATATCTTGAACCTGGACGGCGGCCCCTCTGATCCGCGTGTATCCTCTTCTTCTGTTTCTGATTCGTGTAAATCCTCTTCATCCTCCTCATTCGCGTCAATTAGTGTTGGTTCTTCTAGTTGGACAGCTAGGTCTCCTTGGTTAAAAGGTGTGATGATGTCGGTTTCTACCTTGGGACTGCCGATTATCCTTGCGAAGAAGCGTCCGGTATTATCCAGGTAGGCGAGTACTCTCCCCGCAACCTTTATTTCAAAGACATTCCTTACCTTTTGGTAAGCTTCGCGCAAACTTTCGCTAATTTTTGCTGTTAATTCTTTTGAATCATCTTCTTCGTGTTCATTCGTGTCAATTAGTGTTGGCACTGCACTAGTGGTGGATTCGAATTGTGTTATCTCGTCAATTTCTTCGGTGGAAAGATCCTTGTTTTCTATTTCAAATTTGTGGGTAGCAGAAACAGTACCCTCTCTGCTTAAAACTAGGGAATCTTTTTGTAAACGCAAGTCTCCTGCCAAGTTATCAACCTTATCGCCATCTCTAATAAAGAATGTACCCCCTTGTGAGAAATCGCCAGCCACAGTGGTGTTGTTGGTAATCATATCGTCCAGGAAGTACGACTTACCCTTCACAGTAAGCTCTCCCGATACTGTGGCTTCCCCGCCCAACTCTTCTCCGCGCAAATCCTCCTCCAATCCGCGGGAATCCGTATCTTCCTCCTCTTCGGTTGCATTGGAATCTGAACCATCTAGAAGTTCGCCGAAGACACTCTTCACGTCTAGGTTTTCCACTTTTAAGTTTTTAACCCGCAACGTGCCGGAAACAGTAGCCTCTTTAGTTTCTAGCTGATCCCCGTTGATATTATCCGCTTCTACTTCGCCTGCTTTGAGCTTACCGCTAATATTAGCTTCCCTTGTGCTAATTTTGCCTTTGACCTCCGCATCTCCCGCCACTGCTAAATCTCCAAAGAGGGAAGTGCTCTTCTTTTCCGTGTTAAACTCCGCCGCCTTTTCCCCTTCTTTATTCTTGATGCTTACTACTTGATGCTTACTACTTGTTACTATTTCCCCCGTCTCCACCACCGGGCTGGTTATCTTATTTGCCACCTCCAAATCTTCTATCTTTGCTCTATCTGCAATTATGTTTTGGGCAAGGATGTTTGTTGTATCTAAGAGCCCGCTTTTTACTCTTCCCACTGCCAGCCCCGCAAAATTGCCGATTCTGGTAACCACGTCTCCTGTCTGATTTACTACTTGATACTCGCTACTTGCTACTTGATTCTTATCCAACACTCCGTTGTAGGTGTCATCTCCGTTGTTGATGTGTACACTTCCGCTATCAGTAAGATAAACTTGTGGATCGTTCCAGGTTGGATCTACAAAGATTTCAATTTCTCCACAAGTTAAGTCAGATGGGGTTTCGGCTGGACAATCGACTATTTTATTTTCGTCATCGATAAGATCAAAATCTTCCAACGCTGTTCCAATGATCTTCCCGGCTTTAGTTGATTTCATGCCAATGTTGGTTAAGGAAGAAGAAGAAATTAAGTCACCTTTTTTAATAATTCCGTTTTCTGTTGATACTTTAAGTTTAGTTTTCCCCGGTTCAGCGTAGCCAGTTTCATATACTGAATCAAATAATGATAATTTGTTTTCTCTTTTTTTCTTTAATTGGTCTAAGTTAAGTAAAGCTAGTTGGCCGTAAGAGATATGGTGAGGTTCTCCTTCAGCGTTATACTGAACAATATAAGGCATTATTTCATTTGTGTCTTCGGCAATCATGCCAATATCCTTTTGTTCTGTATCTTCTTGCCATTTGTAGTGGTAAGCTAGAAGTTCTAGGTCGTACACTTTATCTGAATCAACGAGATCTCTAAACGGCACAAAATTCTTCTTTGCATCTCTTTGTGAGATCCAGTAATCAAGACCTACATACGCACTGTTTCCGATTGAATTTCCTTCAAGGTAGTTACTACCCGGGATGTCTGTTCTAAATATAAATTTATCATTGTTTACCCCATCAAAACTTATTAGTCGATCAACATGAAGCTCTCCCGACTCACTAAGCCACATTTTGGTTGCGGGATTTGATGTTGTATTGGCGATATCAAAGCGTAGGGTGGAGCTGTTTCTTCTTATATCTGCTCTTTGGCCACCAACCTCTTCAAAAAAAATAATTCCTGGATTTCCGTCTGGTGTAGACAACTGAACCTTAAGATCTGAATCACTAGAGGATTCAAATTGTATTCCCTCGCCAACCACCTCTAAGGTAGTACTTGGGTTCACCGTCCCGATGCCGACCTTGCCGGTAGAATCTACGACCATTCTTGCCGCACCGGCAGTTCCATCTCTAATTAAAAAGTTTCCTCCACCTTCTTCAGCGCCATTAGCCGTTGACCCAATATCCCAAATCCTTCCTCCAGTGGAAGTTGCGGTAAAGCGCATTCGTGTCCCAAGGCTATGAGCGCTTTCGAGATGAAGTGGTTCAGCATCACCACTACCCGTGCCTGTTTTGACATGAAGACTTCTTCCCGGACTCGTCGTCCCGATGCCGACGTTGCCGTTGCTGTCCACCCTTATCCTCTGATTACCTGCCCCGTCAGCAATAATAATATTTTTCTGCAAGTCTGCCGCCAACCCGCCAACCTGCGCTCCGATAATCGTGTTGTAA
>JAYEID010000025.1 GCA_034659915.1 Patescibacteria group bacterium | reverse complement strand
ACTAGCTGACATACTTGCTTCTTCCTGCACTCGCAAATTAAACTGATCAGCTACCACAATCCGCGAAGCATTTTCCATCAACTCAAACAAACCCTTAATATTAGAAAAGCTTCCATCAAAACCAAAGTTCATTCCAACAGTTTCTACTTCTGCTTCCTCACCACTTCCACTTCGATAAGTAAGATTAGAAACTGTAACGCCAGAAATATCAGCCATATCCTGAAGTTGTGTCATTACCTCAGGAACCTCATCTTCTAAAGGAATTGCATGACGGACTACCCCCAGCGCGGAATCCAACCTCTGCGACTGAGCTGCGTAACGAGAGAGCAAAGCACTCTTTTCCTCCAGTGCTCGCAAAGTCTCTTCCTTTTCCAATTTCTCCTCCCTAGCTTCCTGAATATCCCGGATTCCAGGCACAACAACAAGTAGTACCAGCAAAACAGAAACGCCCACACTCACTATGGGGACAACCAGCTCACCTAGTACATCGCCCAGCGAACCTAATAACTCCTTAATATTGTCCAGAGAAACTTCTTTATCTAGCTCCACGTAACGCCTCCTTGGAAACAGTAACCTCTAAATCAAAATTGACATTACCTGTTTGTGTATCCAAATTAACAGAACGAAGCTGGAGCCCTGTCAAAAGCTCTTCATCCTGCTGAACAGCATAAATAAACCTGGCTAGGTCCACATAACTACGAGCCGTCCCCGAGATTTGCGCTTGTTCTGCCTCTCGCATACTCATTTTAGAAAGGGAAACACGAACAGGCATTAATGCTGTAACTTTATCCAAAATTCGGGAATACTTATTAGCATTTTCCAAAACCTTTCCCGCTGCCTTTGCTCGCTTGGACAAATCTCGCATTTTTAGCTCCACATCTTTTTGAGCCGTAATCCTAGTTTTTTCTGAATCAATATTATCCTCCAAAGCTTTGATATCACGCTGCAAAGAAAACTTGAAAATAACAATCCCAGCGCTAACAGCAGCCACGCCTACAAAAATAGCAACCGAACCCCACAGAGAAGACTTTTTCCAAAAAGACTTTTCTCGTTTTTCTTTAACCTGTCGCGGAATAAGATTTACTGCCATGAGTTTAAATTAGTTCAAACAATTTAGGGGATCTATAAATACAACTAAATCCATAAGCGCTGCCTAGGATTACTCCTCCCGTTCCCAAAGAGCAAGCCCAACAGCCACTGCCAAAGTAGGACCCAAGCTTTCCATCTTTTCTCTATCCAGCTGATCTTGGGGATAGCTAACTCGCTCCCAAGGATTAGCAAGCTGCACCTCCAAACCAAACTCAGAAGCAAGATAAACCAGCACTCCTGGCAAGTTTGCTGTACCCCCCGCAAGTATAATTCTCTTCACACCACCGGAACGTCTAGATTTGTAAAAATCAAGAGATCGGTGCATCTCCTCAACAATTACTTTAAACACCGGCTTCAGAACATCCCCCACCTTACCTTCCAATTCACCCTCTTTTAGTCCGTAACTGCGCTTGTACGATTCTGCTTGTTCTTCCTCAAAACTTAAAGCACGCGCCAGAGCCCTCCCCAAAGCCTTACCACCAGTTGCTACACTACGCGTAAAGCCAATTTTTCCATTTTCAGTAATAAC
>JAYEID010000024.1 GCA_034659915.1 Patescibacteria group bacterium | reverse complement strand
ATCTTGAAGGTTGGGGATACACAGAAGTTAAAACTACAAGTTTCACAAATGAAAGTGAATTGCGAAATGCAAACTTAGAGCTCAAAAATACATTAAGAGTTCAAAACCCCCTAACAGAAGATGCAACACTTTTAAGACCCAGTCTGGTTCCCAAACTCCTAAGAATCTATTCCCAAAACCAAAAGTGGCACAAGAACCCAGCGATTTTCCAATTGTCTCGAACCTTCACATCCAGCAAGAACAACAAACTACCAACCGAATCGTGGAAATTAGCTGGCTTAAGGACAGGAAAAGACGAAGAAAGCTCTTTCTACCAGTTAAAAGGTACGGTTGAAGCTCTTTTAGCTAAGCTAGGAGTCGAAAATACTAAATTCAAGCCACTTACAGAAGAAAGTCCATTTTGGAAGCAGAATGCAAGTGCAAAAATTCTTGCTGGTAATGAAGAACTGCTTGAGGTTGGACAGCTTGGAATAATTAAAAAAACTGTTCAAGAAAATTTCAAAATTGAAAAGGGAATTGCCGGCTTCGATCTTGAGGTTAACAATCTGTTAGAAAATGCAAGAAAATTTAAAACATACCAACCAATTTCTCCGCATCCTCCTGTCATCGAAGACCTTACTTTTGAAGTAGGGGAAAGATCTTTGGTTGGCAATATAAAGAAAACTATTGAAAAATTAGCAAACCAAGATTACCAGACAGAAGTGACAGCAAAAACTATTTACCAAGACAACTCTTTGAAAAAACAAGAAAAGAAGCGGATCACTTTTACCCTTGAATACAACTCAGAAAAAGGTTCTCTTTCAGACAAGGATATTAGACCACTACGAAAAAAAATTGTGAAAACTGTAAAAGAAAAATTTGAAGCAGAACTAACAGGAAGTGTCTAGCAGCAACCCAAGTTCCCAAATTACCGCCAATCAGTAAGAATAGCTTTCGCAGATATATTTCTATCTGAGCCATGCTCACCCCAATTAACATTGACCAAAATGCGGAGCCTATCTGTAGCACCGGCAATTTGCTCAACTTGAAAATAATAACCAAAAGGGTTGGAGGTACCAACTCCACCAGAGTTTAAACTTAGGTTTTCGCTTAAATAGCAAGGTTGGCCCATACAATTATCTGTCATTTCCTCAAAAAAAGCAGCCCACCCCACAGTATCACGATATGCTCGTATTCTCTCCATGTGTTCATTACTAAGTTTGGCAGCCCGCGCCTTGGTAGTACCAAAACCAGACCCGCGCATACTCATTGCAACCAAAGCTAAAAGAGCTGCAACTGCCACAAAGACCAATCCAACAGAAACAATAATCTCTACCAACGACTGTCCTTCCTCTTTGCAATCAATTATTAAACGTTTTTTCAAAAAACTAAAAAGTTCCATAGTTTAACCTAATTTACCTCGCCACCAGCAGTAACAGTAACACTCCGACTCATACTTCCAAGCGAAACACTAATATCTGTTGAATCATCTAAAGCAATATTATCAACATAAACTTCAACTGTCACCATCTTATACCAAATTGTAACATCATTCTGAACTTCCACATCCTCCGGGAGACTTTTTTCTCTTCTCACCTCAATATCATCACTAGGGTTGTTTTCGTCATTACTTGACTGAACTAACCTATAACTACCAGAGCCAGAATCAAAATCTACTCCCCACCAAAAATATTCCGTACTTCCGTCCTTTTTGTCAATACCATTCTGAGCCCTGTTTTGAACTGTACGCAAATCCGATTTAATTTGCTCCACACCTTGATTAAGAGTTTGGCTTCGGGCAAAGTCACCAAAGTAGGGAAGGGTTATAGCGGTAAGAATACCAATAAGCGCAACCACCACAAGAAGTTCAATTAGTGTAAATCCAAAATCTTTATTCATAGTAAAAAAACAGCTTACAGAACCTACGGACACGTTAAGTAATAAAAAGTCTCATCAATCTCCGGGGGATTAGAATCACACCCGCCCTCCACATATTCAGCAGTATCTCTTTCCATTTTTGCTGCCAAACAATAACATAAGTTGTTAGGTGCTGCGCAATAATAGTAGCGCGAGTCGTCATCAGCATCACAAGGCGCAATACTATTATTATCCAAAGGATCACAAGGCAGCTCATCTATGTAACGTCCACCAACAACTAATTCATCATAGAGATCACTTAAAGGTATCCAACCCCCAGGTGCCGCACAGTTTCCTGCATCAATATACGAGTGATTATCAGAATAATACATTTCCAGCGAACTCTGAACTCTTCTCAAATCACTTTGTCGAGCAGAATCACGACCACTTTTTAACACACTTAAATAACTCAAAGAAGCAACCCCAACCAAAAAACCAATAATAGCTATAGTTATTGTCATTTCCAACAGAGTAAACCCCCGGGAATAATTGACAATCTTAAATTTTAAATTTTTTAACAAACCATGCATAATAAGCATCCACAAAAATCACCTTTTTAAATTCGCGTGAATTCGCGCACCCCATTCGCGTAAATTAGCGTATGTCCCTAGGGGCAGGTAACTAAATAACAATTATCATGAACGTCTGGACAGGTACAGTCGCCAAATTCAGTTCTCGCACTTTCTTCCATTTCCATATCTGCTGAAATGCAATAACAGCTACCGTTAGAACTATACAAATACTCAGTACCCTGAGATTCCTGCGGGTCAGTAGGCAGCACTTTAATATATTGACTACTACCACTAACTAAGTCGCTTTCCAAATTTGAAACAGATGTATAACTGCCTAAACCACCAGTAGGGTTTGGGTAAGTATTCTCATTATCCAAATAATACATTTCCAAAGCATTTCGCAAGTTATTGAGATCCGCTGATCTTTTTCCATCCCGCCCCCTTCTAAGTGATGTTAGATAATAGCCGCCACCAAGCCCACCGATAATCCCAATAATTACAATAACAATAAGAAGCTCCATAAGTGTAAACCCAGCATTGTTTTTACATTTTTTAAGTAAAGTCATTTGTTCAAAAGACACCTCCCCTCGCAAAAAAGAAGAAAAGTATTGTAAAGTGTTGTAAAGTATAGTCAAGTTTTGTTCAATCTATTTCTGGTGCTCTGAATATAATTATTAAGCTTAACATTTAAACGGTCAGCTATTACCTCTCCTTCATTACATAAATCTTCAAGAGAAGGATATAAAGATCCGATTAGCAAAAGGAAACTCTTAACCTCCTTCAAAGAACCGCGTGCATGGTAAAGAAAATTTAAGCTATCCGCAAAATGATAACGACCATAAGCTTCAGCTATATTTGCACAAATGGAATGTACAGCTCTTCGCACCTGTTCAACCATAATCCACTTTTCCTCAGGAGCCTTTTTCAAAAGCAACTTCGTTATTTCATAAACCAAACTCGTCAGCTTTCTACCAAGCTGCCAGATTTCCAAATCTGTAAAATCCTTGATTTTTCCTTCTTTCATATCTTCCTAACAATTCTTTACCACATCTTTACCATACTTTACTATTCTTTTCGACTGCTATAAAAAACTGAGGTACCACTCCCAAATAACGCTGCCGTACACCGCAGCAACTGCTGTTCCAGTTATAAGAAAAGGTCCAAAAGGGACTTGCTGACCAAACTTTTTTTCCCCACTAATCAAAAGAATAACAGAGGCTACCCCACCAGACAAGAAGGCTAAAAAAGAACCCACCAAGGTACCTGGCCAACCCAAAACCAAACCCATTAAAAACCCGAGCTTTACATCACCAAACCCCATTCCCCGGCCGCGAGTAATCAAAATTAGAATCATAAAGAAGCCCGCCAAAGAAACGGCAGGGACACCATATTGTTTCAGAATTATCAACCAGTATTCAGTATCTAGTATCTCGTATTTAGTATAAAAGAAAGGAAGGAAAAAACGCCAAAAAACAACCAACACTGTTGCCGGAAAAACAATCACATCTGGCAGCACCCCGTATTCCAAATCAGTAAAGAAAAGAACCAAAAAAGAACAAAATAAAACCAAGAGTATAAACAAATTTAACAGTGTCACCAGCCCCAACAAACCACTCCCTGAAACCACTGAGGCCATTGAATCCATTGAAGCCACTGAATCCGCTGATACCACTGCAACCACCACAAACCCCACTCCTGTAAGAAACTCTACAAGCGGGAGCCTAAACGGGATTTTCTCACCACAATACCGACACCGCCCCCACAAAAACAGAAAAGAAAAAACAGGAATAAGGTCAAACCAGGCTAGGGGAGTGTTGCAATTTTCGCAATAAGAACGACCCAGAATAGAAGATCCTTTAGGAAGGCGGTCAATAAGCACATTTAAAAATGAGCCAACGCAACAGCCAATTACAAAAAGCAAAACAAGATCAAACATAGTTTATAAATTTATTATGCTCGGAAAAGTAGAAAAGATTAAAAAAAAAGACCGGACGAACCCAAAATCCGCCCGGGCTTCTTTTTATTAAGCCATACTTTACACAAACGCTATCAACCAGAGTCAGGTACACAATACCAATCATTCCCATCTGCTGAACAAGAAGGATCTTCACAGGTTGCCTGATCGAGGAAAGTAGTTGACTCTGGCTGGAAACACACTCGAATCTCTTCACTAGTACTGTCAATGTAGTACGAAAGTTCCTCTTCCTGAATTGGACTTCTCTCACTAAAACCAGAGCGCAGTTCTTCCGCATCAATCAGATCCGTAATTATGGCAGAATCGTGTTTGATATCGGTTGCCGCATCCATCTGCCATGTCCCACCATAACCATTATGCGTACCATAATAGCGTTCTGCAGCAGACATTACCTCTCGCGCAGCAGACTGACGTACAGTATCCCGGCCACGGCGAATTTGCTCAATAGGGTTAATAGCAGCCAAAACACCAGTTGCCAAAATACCAATAATTACAATAACCACCAAAAGCTCAACCAAAGTAAAACCACTTTTTTCGTGTTCTCTTAAATATTCTTTAATTTTCAAGTTATATTTTCACCCCCTTCCAAAAGAGATTAGCACTGAATAAAACAAAGATTGTCACGGAACAGAACAGAGATTATCACAGAAAAGAAAATGTCACAGAACAGAACAAAGATTATCACGGAAATTCCGTGATCATCTCTTCCTCCCCTTTCCGTGATCATCTCTTCCTCCTCTTTTCCGTGATCATCTCTTCCTAGAATTGGCTAGTCAGGTTATAAATGGGCATGATAATTGACAACACCATAAAACCCACACCCACACCCAGTATAATCATAATAACAGGCTCCAACGCTGTGGTTAAATTTTCCACCGTATGCTCTGCCTCACCTTCAAAATATTCAGCCACCTTAAGCAAAACTTCGCCCAGCTCACCACTTTCCTCCCCAACTCGAATCATACGGGAAACTAGGGGAGGGAAGTACTCAGAACCGGAAATAGGCGCTGCCAATGATTCTCCGTGTTTTACAATTTCCCGTGCATCACCCAATGCATCTCTAAACATTACATTTTCAGTAGCGTTATATACAATGTTCAAAGAATCCAAAATTGGCACACCACTAGTAAGCAGCAGTGACAGGGTTCGAGTCATCTCCACCAACTCCATCTGCTTAACCAAAGGTCCAAAAATAGGAAGCTTCAGCACTAATTCATCTGTAAAATATCGTCCCCGTTCTGTATTTCGAAACCAACGAAAGGCAAAAATTAAGCCGGCAACTAAAGCTATTACCAACCACCAGCGTTTAACAGCAAAATCTGAAACACCCAAAAAGAAACGGGTAGCAATGGGAAGCTCCGCATCAAAGCTAGTGTAAATAGACTTAAGCTGCGGTATCACAAATACCAAAAGCAGAATTGCTACGCCAACCATTGCTGTCAGAACCATTGCCGGATAAAAAAGAGCGCCTTTAATTTTCTGCCGCAATTCATTCTCTTTTTCCAAATTTTGCGCTAAACGCAAAAGTACCTTCTTTATAGCACCAGAAGCCTCCGCAGCTTCTACTAGAGCCGTATAAGTAGAAGAAAAAACATCCGGAAACTTACGCATTGCTTCCGAAAGCGGTTTTCCCCCTTCAACCTCCCCCACAATGTATTCTAAAATATCTCCAAAAGGTGTATCTCCAGCTTGGTCACGCAAAATAGATAAAGCCTGAGTAAGAGGAAGGCCCGCACCGACCATAGTTGCCAACTGTCGAGTAAAAACAACCTTTTCCTTCTGGGTTACTCCCGAAAGCTTCTTTTTTAAGGAGCTAAGATCCAAAAACTCTCTTTTGGGATGAATTGAAATAGGTATCAGCCCTCTTTCCTGCATTACCGCAATTGCGCGGGCTTTGTTACTCGCTTCTACCGAACCTTTTTTAGTGGCTCCTTGACTATCCTTTGCAACATACTTAAAAGTTGGCATTGATTGAAATTATCTTAACAATCGATCAAGCTCCTGAGGTTTTAAAGTAAATCTCCTTGCTACCTCTGCCTCAACTCTACCTTCCTTTACCAGCCGAGCCAATGCGCGGTCCAGAGAAACCATCCCTTGCTCCAAAGAAGTACTAATAACATTATCTATTTGGTGAACATTACCTTCCCGAATAATATTTCTAATTCCGGCGCTAGAAAGAAGAATTTCGCACGCTGGGTATAAACCGCCTCCAATAGCAGGTACTAACCGTTGGGAAACTACAGCTTCCAAAGTAGAGCTTAGTTGGGTTTGAATCTGTTTTTGCTCTTCCTCAGGAAAAACATCAATTATTCGGTTAATAGTCTGAGCTGCAGAATTAGTGTGAAGTGTGGAAAATACCAAGTGACCAGTTTCCGCAATAGTCACAGCTGAAGAAATTGTCTCGTAATCCCGCATCTCTCCTACAAAAACCACATCCGGGTCCTCCCTCAGCACAGTGCGAAGAGCCACATCCCAAGCTAAAGTATCTTCGTGCATCTCTCTTTGATTAACTAAACCTTTCTTATGCTCAAAAACATATTCAATAGGGTCTTCAATAGTAATAATATGCACAGCACGTGTTCGCGCAATCCTATCCAGCATAGAAGCAATAGTAGTAGATTTACCCTGTCCAGCTGGACCAGTGACTAAAACAAAACCTTGCGGAAGCTCGCAAAAGTCTCTCAAAATATCGGGAAGATGGAGCTTATCCATATCTGGGATTTCCAAAGGGATTCTTCGAAAAGCAGCAGCCACGGAACCCATACTGTAGTAGGCATTGACCCTAAACCTAGCCTCACTATAAGTAAATGAAAAATCTAATTCTCTATTAACCTTCAACCGTTCTTGCTGCTCTGTGTCTAAAAGAGAAAAAACAATTCTTGCAGTATCTTCAGGGGAGAGGTTTTCGTAATCAGCAAGCGGTGTAAGCTCACGAGCAACTCGCACAGTAGGAGGGGCATCTACGGTTAAGTGTAGATCCGAAGCCCCTTCATTAATAGTAATGTCTAAAAGTTCTTCTAATTGCTCGTCCATAGGCAGGTAATTTCTAACTTACTAAGCAAAGTTTACCTTGTAAAACACAAGAAGTCAAAAAGTAGTTGACAACACAAGCCAAGCTAAACATTGCTTGCATTTTCGTCACTTTCTTCCTCAACATCTTCGTCCCGGGTAACGCGAAGAACCTCCTCCGGTGTTGTAGAACCTTGAATAACCTTAAGGAATCCGTCTTGGCGTAAAGTGACCATACCTTCTTTTATTGCTTGCTCTTCTATTGCCTGGGTAGGTTGTCGCTCCAAAACCAACCTGGAAACAGGATCAGAAGCAGCCAATACTTCAAAAATACCAGTGCGGCCCTTATATCCGGATCCTTCACAATGCTCACAACCTTCGCCTTTCCAAAAAACATATTTACCCTCATCATTCTTATTAGCGTTTTCTTGAAAAAGTTTCTCGCCCAAAATATCTTTTGCCTGGTCAAGAACTTCTTTAGGTGGGTGGTACGGTTTCTTGCATTTCTTGCAAACTGTACGTACCAAACGTTGGGCAACTACCGCATTTACAGTAGAAGTAAGAAGATATGGCTCTACACCCATGTCCAACATCCGCGGAAGCGCGCCAGCTGCTGAATTAGTGTGCAAAGTTGAAAATACAAGGTGACCAGTCAGCGCTGCGTGAATAGACAACTCTGCTGTCTCCTGGTCACGAATCTCACCCACCATCACAATATCAGGGTCCTGACGGAGAATAGAACGCAAGCCAGAGGCAAAGGTCAAGCCCACCTCACGATTAACCTGAATTTGAGTAACCCCTTCCAACTTAATTTCCACCGGATCTTCCAAAGTTACAATGTTTACGCCTATATCGTTGATAGTAGTAATAGAAGATGCCAGAGTAAGAGTTTTACCACTACCTGTAGGACCAGTTACCAACATAATACCGTTAGGCTGCTTAATAGCATTTTTAATTCTTCGCAATGAGACTCCAAAAAGACCTAATTCTTCCAAACTCATAATATTGCCTGTTTCCTCCAAAAATCGAATTACAACCTTCTCCCCAAAAACGGTGGGAACAATAGAGACTCGAAGATCAACTTTTATCTCACCAACCTCAATCTTAAACCGACCATCTTGAGGTAATCTTCGTTCATCCAACCGTAACCTAGAAAGGATTTTTACCCTTGCAACAATAGAGGAATGAATCCGCCGCGGCAGCTCAAACCGCTCTCGCAGCACACCATCAATTCGGTAACGCACTCTAGTCCGATCTTCCAAAGGCTCAATATGAATATCAGAAGCCCGTGCTTTTACACCATACTCTAACAAGCGAGAAACAATTCGCGAAACTGGTGCTTCACGAATAATTTTATCCGCATCTTCCATTTTCTTTATTCGTTCTTCAATCTTAGTAGTAGCTTTAGGTGCCGCTGCTTCCACTGCCTCAGAAATTTCAGCCTCTACTTTTTCCTCACCGTAAAACCGTTCCAAGGCTGCTTCCAAATCGCCCTTTTCTGCCAACGCAGGCTTAACTTTCACACCACTCCGCCGCTCTAACAGCTCCACAGCTGGCAAATCAAGTGGATCCAGCATTGCTACTTGTAGTTCTCCACCCTTCTTCCCCAAAGGTATTACACCGTAATTCTTAGCTGTAGGCTCTGGTACTAATTCTAAAATCTCTTGCGGAATTGATTGTCCAGCAATCTCAACAAAAGGTACGCCAAGAAACTTAGCCTTTGCTTTAGCAAATTCCTTAGAACTAAGCCAATCCTTCTCCTGAACCAATTCAACCTCAGATTTTCCCAAATTTACAGATTCTAAATGGAGTTCATCTTTCTGAGCTTCTGTAATCAAACCTCCAGCCAAAAGAACTTCTCCAAATGTGTCATACTTTCCTCTAGGAACAACCAAATCAGGAGAATCTTTCTCTACAGAGGTTTCTGGGGTTTGCGGGGTATCCTGCTTAGATTCGTCTTTAACCTTTGGGGATACTTCTTCAGTACGAGTCTCGGTCCTCTCTTCTTGCTGTATCTGTTTTGCTTTTTCTGTATTTTTAAACTTAGGCATGGGCAGAAACAGGTTAATAAAAAACTTAGTTCCTAGTCAACAATCTACCAGACCCTTGTAGCTGATTCAAGCAGCGGATAAGATATAGATATGCAAAAGAAATCAACCCATGCACAACTAATCCTTAACGGAAACTGCAAAAGTAGGAAAGAAAAGGCCAAAGAAGTTCTAGATATTAAAGAAATAAAACCAAGCCCCGATCTATCTATTCTGGGAAATAACAAAGAAAGCAGCTCAATTGGAATTGATGATATCCGAACATTAATAAAAAAATTGCATTTCACACCCCACCAAAACAAAACAAAGCAGGCCTTAATTCTTGAAGGTCAAAACATGACAGAAGAGGCCCAAAACGCACTATTAAAGACTCTAGAAGAACCCCCAGGAAATTGCCAAATAGTAATAACTGCTAACCATGCTCAAAACATTATTGCCACAATTATCTCACGCTGCAAAATAATAAAGCTAAAAAAACAAGAATACAGAGAGGAAGAAAAAAAAGAGCTGAAAGACGGCTTCAGAAAACTGCTTAAAAGTCCATATCACCAGCGCCTCAAGTGGGCAGAAGAAAATAAAGAACTGGTGAAAGATAAGGAACACGCAAAAAGAATCCTTTCCATCTGGATACTAACCTTACGGGAATTAATGTTCCAAAAAGAATCGGGAGCCGCCCCGGAAATAGAACCTCACATTAGAAAAGGGCTTGATCTTTTTAATCTTATCGAAAAAACCAATGTCTCCCCACAACTGGTGCTGGAAACCTTTCTCCTTAGCTTGCCCTCCAACGAGAACAAATCTTAACCGCAAAACGCCAGTAAGCACTCCGCCCTCCGCTTTCAGCGGTTATAGCAGTCATTCTGAACAGACCCCGCTCAGCACGCCTTCGTCATTCGCAAACTCCTCAGAATGACAATAAATTGTAGCCGTCACTCTGAGGTCCAAGTCTGCACAGGGCCGAAGAGTCCCCTGCAATAAACTGCGACATTGCGGTCGATTCTATCCGTCATTTAAAATTCATCCTCTATTTCTTATTTAGTATTTATTCTCTATCTCCTATCTCTTATTACGTGTTTCCCGTCTCCAGTCTACCAAGACCTCCGGGAATTCGATCCCGAAACCCCGCAGGACTTTCAGGTCCGGGTCCCTACCTGCCGGCAGGCAGGTAGGTCCAGTTACGAGTTACGAGTCTCCAGTCTCTTATCTCTAATATTCTTTTTCTTTTTTTCTTTAATTCTTTATTTTCTATTTACTATTTTTTATCCTTTAATCTAATATCTCAACAATTAGCAATTAACTATCAGCAAACTTCCTTGTTTTATGTTATAATTAAGCTGTGTTTAGAGAAGAAGAAGCATTGGAAATTTGCGAGGAACTAGCAAAAAAGAACAAGCTAAAAATCAATATTTTGGGAGCTAAACAAGAGGAAGAAACCATCGTCTTCTTCTTTTCAAGTTCCGAAAAGAAAGAACTCAAAAACCTAGAATCTGAACTTCGGCGCGTCCTCCAAGCTAACATCCAATTAAGACAAATAAGCCCCCGCAAAAAAGCTCAGAAGGTTGGCGGGATAGGAAAATGCGGCTTAAAGCTTTGCTGTAGCACCTGGTTGAAAGATCCAGCTTCCGAAAACTTGGACAAAGCAAGCTATAATTTCAGTTGCACCACTAACAAAGTTGGTGTTTGTGGAAATCCTCCCTGTTGCCACCTTTTTGAAGAGGAGAGTTGGGGTAAAGAAGGTTTTCAGGAGGACAAGAAGCAAATCTCATCTGGCAAATCAGACCAAAAAAAACAGGAAGAAAAAAAGGGAGAATCAAAAGCAGAAAAAGCAAAACAACAAGAAAAACAAAAGCCAAAAAAGAAAAGAATCCGAAAACTAAAAGTCTAAAACATAGTTGCTAAACACTAACGTAAATTGTAAATTAATAGTCGGTAGTGTTTCAGAAATTCCAATCTCGACCATACCCAGAAACAAAGAGTTATAACTAAAAACTCTGGCCAAATGTTTAGGAAAATTCTACCACCTGATACCAAACCCACAGGTGGTTAATTGTCTTTGCAAAGCACTTTTTAGACACGAAAAAAGCGCAACAATAACTACCTAAAATAAGAAAAATGAGCAACAATCAATACAAAGCAGATCAAATTAAAGTTTTAGAAGGTCTTGATCCAGTCCGAAAAAGGCCAGGAATGTTTATTGGCTCCACTGGTGAACAAGGTCTTCACCACTTAGTTACTGAAATTGTAAACAACTCCGTGGATGAAATTCTGTCTGGTAGAGGAAACAGGATAGAAGTAACCTTGAACCAAGATGGTTCAGTAACAGTAGTAGACAATGCCGGGGGAATCCCTACAGAAATAAAAGAAGAGTACGGAAAATCAGCACTAGAATTGGTAATGACTAAACTCCACGCTGGTGCTAAATTTTCTGAGGGAGCTTACAAAATCTCCGGAGGATTGCACGGTGTTGGTTCCTCAGTTGTTAATGCCCTTTCCAAATGCATGACAGTAATTGTCTTCCGGAATGGAAAGGTTTATAAACAGGAGTATGAAAGGGGAGAAGCACAAACAGAAGTAGAAGAAATAAAAAGAAAAGAAGTACCAATCCAAGAGCTTTGGACATCTAAATATACTCCTCTGGAGAGCGGAACAGTAGTAACCTTTTTCCCTGATAAAAAAGTTTTCGACACTACTGAATTTTCCTATAAACAACTACGCGATCAGTTTAAAGAATACGCATACCTCACACCGGGAATGACAATTAAAATAAGGGATCTACGTAAAGAAGAGGAAAGAGAGAAAACTTTTTACTTCGAGGGAGGCATAAAAAGCCTTGTAAAATCCATAAACAAACACAAGAAGCCAATTACTCCTCCTCTTTATTTCAAAGCGGAAAAAGAGGAGGTCCTTATAGAAATAGCACTCCAATGGGTGGAGGGCTTTGCAAAAAATATTCTCTGCTTTGCAAACAATATTAAAAATCTCGGTGGAGGGACACACTTAACTGGACTAAAATCTGGACTAACCCGCACCATCAATGACTACGCTCGCGAGGCTGAACTACTTGATAAGGATGATGAAAACCTCTCCGGGCAAGATGTGCGAGAAGGACTAACAGGAGTAGTTTCTATAAAAATGAATGCGGAAAACATTCAATTTGAGGGGCAAACTAAAACAAAACTGGGAAATAGCTATATTCGCGGGTTTGTTTCTGAGACTATAAGAGAAAAACTAGGCGACCACCTAGAAGAAACTCCCAGCGTGGGTAAGAGTATTGTCCAAAAAGCAGAAACTGCAGCACGGGCGCGCAAGGCAGCTAGTAAAGCTAGGAAAACAGTTATGCGCAAAGGCGCGCTAAAATCCACAACCCTTCCTGGAAAACTAGCAGACTGCTCAGAATCAGACCCAGAAAAATGCGAATTATTTATTGTGGAAGGAGACTCAGCAGGAGGCTCAGCTAAGCAAGGGCGAGATCGACGGTTTCAGGCTATTTTACCACTACGCGGTAAAATACTTAATGTAGAAAAGGCAAACCTGAACCGGATATTAAGCAACAAAGAAATAAGAAATCTAATTGTAGCTCTGGGCACTGGAGTAGGGGAGAGTTTTGATCCAGAAAGCTCCCGGTACGAAAAGCTGATTATTATGTGCGACGCTGATGTGGATGGCAAACATATTGAAACTCTTCTTCTAACTCTATTCTTCCGCTATATGCATGAACTTATTGAAAGCGGTAATCTTTATATGGCAAAGCCGCCTTTGTATAAAATATCTTCTGGAAAGAAAGAAGAGTGGGTATATTCTGAAAAAGAACGGAAAGAGCTTGAGAAAGAGTGGGGAGATAATATTCGCATCCAAAGATACAAAGGTCTAGGAGAAATGAACCCCATCCAGCTTTGGGAAACAACAATGAATCCAGAAAATCGTATTTTGAAAAAAGTCACAATTGAGGATGCTCAAAAAGCAGATGAGACCTTTACCAAGTTAATGGGTGATGAAGTAGCACCAAGAAAGAGATTTATCCAAACCCGAGCAAAAGAAGCAGAATTAGACATCTAAACATAAAACACAAGAGCATAGAGCATAAAAACATACAAGAACCAACGTCTTATGTTGTTATGTTGTTATGTTTATATGATTAAATGAACAATCATGGCTAAAAAAGAAGATCAGACCAAAACAAAAAACAAAGTTGCTGAAAAAATTCAGCCTTCTTCCATTATCAATGAGATGGAGAGATCGTATTTAGACTACGCTTTAAGCGTAATTGTCTCCCGAGCTCTTCCTGATGTACGCGACGGCCTAAAACCAGTACAAAGAAGGATTATTTACGCAATGCACGATCAGGGAATTGGACCTAGTAGTCGCTACCAAAAGAGTGCTGCAGTAGTAGGTGAAGTACTTAAAAAATACCACCCCCACGGTGATACTTCAGTCTATGACGCACTGGTGAGAATGGCACAAGAATTTTCTTTGCGCTACCCATTAGTCGATGGGCAGGGGAATTTTGGTTCTTTGGACGGAGATTCAGCTGCAGCAATGCGCTACACCGAAGCTCGGCTAGCTTCTATTTCTGAGGAGCTTCTCCGCGATATTGATAAAGAAACAGTTCCTTTCATAGACAACTACTCTGGCTCAACTAAAGAACCTGAAGTTTTACCCTCCTTACTTCCCAATATTTTGTTAAACGGTGCCTCTGGTATTGCTGTGGGCATGGCTACTAATATACCTCCACATAATCTCAACGAGGTAGTAGATGCTCTTTGCCATATGATTGATACCATCAAAATAGACAAAAAGGAAATAGGCTATACTTACAAAACTTTTGATGGAAAGGAAAGCGAAATAGGTCAAGACTTTGAAATTGACAGCGATGTAACTGTAGAAAAGCTTATGGAATTCATAAAAGGTCCTGACTTTCCTACTGGCGGAGAAATTTATGACAAAGAGGAGATAATCAAAGCATACGCAACTGGAAAAGGAAGGATTGTAAACCGCGCCCGAGCAGAAATTGAAGATATTAGCAATGGAAAACACGCAATAATTTTCACCGAAATCCCTTACCAACAAAATAAAGCTCGTCTAGTAGCAAAAATCGCTGGATTAGTAAGGGACGAAGTTATTGAAGATATAACCGATCTTCGTGATGAATCTGACCGGGAAGGGCTTAGAATTGTAGTGGAAACAAGGAGAAATTCTCGCCCCCAAAAAGTTCTCAATCAACTTTACAAAAACACCCGACTTCAAACTGCATTCCACGCCAATATGGTGGGGTTAATAAGAGGTGAGCCTAAGACCCTCACTCTTAAAATGATTCTTCAGGAACTGCTTCGCTGGCGGAAAGATGTCTTTACAAGAAAAACCATTTATCTCCTCCGCAAAGCGAGGGCAAGAGAACACATTTTACTAGGACTAAAAATTGCTTTCGACCACCTAGACGAAGTTATAGAAACTATTAGGAACAGTGAAAGCGCTGATGTAGCAAAACAAAACTTGGTTGAAAATTTTGAGCTTACAGAAATGCAGGCCCAAGCTATTCTTAATATGCGATTACGACGCTTAGCCAAGTTGGAACGAGAAAAAATTGAAAATGAGCTAGAAGAAATACTAAGACAAATTGATAAACACGAGACCTTCCTTAAAGAACCAGTTAAAGTAATGAAACAAGCTAAGAAAGACTTTCAAAAACTCAAAGAAGATTATGGAGATACACGAAGAACAACAGTACACCCAGGCAAGCCAGGCGAATTTGCTGATGAAGACCTTACTCAAGAAGAAGACATTTTAATAACACTAACCAAAGGCGGCTATGTGAAACGAGTCAAACCCCAAATCTTCAAATCCCAAAAGAGAGGCGGAAAGGGTGTTATTGGAATGAAAACCAAAGAAGATGATTATGTAATTAATCTAAAATCCGCATCCACTCTAGACACTATATTCTTCTTCACCGCTAGGGGCAATGTCCATCAAGTACGCGGATTTCAACTTCCAGAAATGGGAAGGACAGCACGCGGCAAAGCTATTGTTAATGTTCTTGACCTTTCACCTGAGGACGAGGTCGTAGCTATTGTACCTCTTACAAAAGGAAGCAATGCAAAATATCTGACTTTTGCAACCAAAAACGGGTTAGTGAAAAGAACTGAACTTTCTGAATTTGAAAATATAAGACGTGGGGGCATTATTGCTATTAATATCAAAGACGGAGACCGGCTAGCTAATGTTGAAGCAACTAGTGGTAAAGACGAAATTATCCTCATTACTGAGCAAGGACAATCAATTCGATTTCAGGAAAAAGAAGCTCGCTCCATGGGTAGAAACACTTCCGGAGTA
The DNA here is from genome assembly GCA_034659915.1 of Patescibacteria group bacterium. Classification (NCBI taxonomy): domain Bacteria; species Patescibacteria group bacterium. The sequence goes on along the minus strand of JAYEID010000024.1, from coordinate 21,340 downwards.
AAGGGAATTACTCTCAACAAAGGCGACCAAGTCTTTTGCATGAATGTAGTCAAACCTGGCAAACAAAGAGAAGAAGGCTTGCTCTTAACCATTAGCAACAAAGGCTACGGTAAGAAAACACCCCTTTCAGAATACCCACTGCAGGGTAGGGGAGGGAAGGGGGTCATTGCTATGCGAGTAAAAGAAAAAACAGGAAAAATAACAGAAAGCAAGATTCTTGTGCCCGAAGTAGAAGATTTGTTCCTAATTTCTGAAGAAGGTCACGTTATAAGACTCAACCCCAATGAAATATCTAAGTTATCACGCGCAACTCAAGGTGTTCGTGTTATGCGGCTCTCCAAGAACGATCAGGTTGCTGCCTTAGCTTCTCCTCAATAACCAACCTGAGATAGATAAACACTAGATAAACGCAATGCGTTTATCTAGCCCGTCCCTACAACAATTTGAACTCCTCCCTTAACTCCTTCTTCCGCGCTTCTTCTAATGCACGGAACCTCGCAAACCACCCAAAATCGTCATCAATTGCAACACCTGCTATCCGTAAAGGCTCATATTCATCAATTTCTGCTGAAACGAAATCAGCATACTCCTCCGGACCAGAAAAAAAAGAAAGTATGGGATCGGGATCAACAAATGAGATTTCCCTTTCCCCCAAATACGTAGAAAGAGAAGACCAAGGGTAATCAGAAAGTTCCTCTACTGTGTTTAGGCCAAGGGCCTTTTGGTTGATATGCTGATAGCGGCTAAGATGAATTAGTTGCTGATCCGACTCCACACATACGGCCTCAAAAGCAGATTCATAAAGAGAACCTTTTCTTTCCTGGCGAAGATTAAAATAACGTGAATATGAAGTAAAAACGCGATGAAAAAAATTAGTTACGCCATTAACTTCTTTCTGTTGCACAATCAGGTGGGGATGCGTAGGCATAATTGAAAAACAAAATATGTCTACCGGAGAGGAAATCCCTTTCTCTTCTAGTTGACTCAAAATCAGTTGTCTCTCCATGTCGGTTTGAGCCTTTTTCAGACGCTGCTTAAGAGAACTATAAGGATAATCATAATTTAAGCAGTGTTCCATTAACGAAGTAAAATATTCATAACAGCTCCAATCAGGGAAAATTACCTTTCCATCTATCCCACGAGTGTAAATATGGTATATACCACCACATGTAAAAGATGTTTTTCTTCTCATCTATTCATATCTTAATTCAGACAAAAATGCTGTGTGAACAGCTTAGATAAACGCAATGCGTTTATCTAGGCTTATCTGACAGCATAATTGATCAGATTTCTTTGTACCGTTCTAATATAAGACCTTTCCTCCTCAAGCGCTTTTTTCTTTTCTTCAAAAAAAGTCACAGCTTCCATAAGTAACTCCAGAATCTCTCTTGCCTTGGAAGGTTGTTCGGCAACCCAACCGAGGTTTTTTTCGTCGATGATTTCTAAGTTACCGTCCTCTTGGCCAGGGATGTGGGAAAGAGCAAGGAATGGTCTTCCTACAGCTACGGATTCAAACAAAAGATTAGGGCCGGCTTTGCCCGCCACAACATGGGACTGGGCCATCAGCTTATCTATTTCTTCTGTAAAACCATATACTTCGACTTCATTCTTGTTTTGAACAAAGTCCTCAAAAGCCCGGGTCATCTTTTGGTAACTCTTGAAAATGTTAAAGAGCATTTTGTTGCTCCCAGCAATGAGATTAAGGTGGATTGGTTTACTCAGTTTCGAAAAGATCGGTAAAAATTTAACAAATCCCTGCGCACCTAAACTGCCTGCGCTGACTGTAAGTGTAAATAACTCGCCAGGGATTTCTTCTACTTCATAAAATCGCGGGCGAACCAACCAACCAATTGCTTTTACTTTTTCATCGGCCACGCCCAATTCCAAAGCTCGTTTTCGAGCTTCTTCGTCGTATACCAAATTCAAATGAGCCTTCTTAGAAAGTTCCAAAGGATGGAAAGTGCGTGGGTTGCAAACATAATTAAAAAGCTTGAACTTACATTCTTTCGCAAGTTTTTCCAAGGGGGGATTGTAAAGAAAATAGGTGGAAAGAACTAAATCCGGTTCAAAACGTTTAACAACATTTTCTAGCTTACCCAGCTTACGCACCTTAAAGATTTTTCTAAATAAATTTTCGAACTTTCCGTTTTGGGTAAGTTCAAAACCAACTTTATTCAAAGTAGGAAACAATTTGTAAGCAGGATAATACTGCAAAGTAGCCTCACGAAACTCGAAAGAAACCAACTTCACCCGCCAACCCGCCTCTTTAAAAGCAGCGCGCGCCGCCTCGGCAATGCTCCTATGCCCCATGCTAGTTGTAAAAATTAATACGCGCTTCACATTATTAACTTTATCATAAACAAAACCCAAAATAACAACCAAACTAGAACCTGCTGCGTTTATACTTGACAAGGTAAAAAAAATCTTGCTACTCTGTATTCCCAGAGCAATGGATGGCTTTTTCACCGCAACAGCTCTGGGTTTTTCTTAATCCCGATCCGCCAAGCCGGCGAGATTGGGTTTTTAAATGCCGAAAATAGAACAGAGGAGGGAAAAAGTGGCAAATCTAAGAACAGAAGCTAGACGGATAAAAAGCTTCCTAAAAAGCTCTGGTATAGACGCACTAGCCATTCCTAGCAAGGCAAGCCGCCGAAGTGACTCACTCGCCGTTATCCTAGGAAGGAATGGCTACAAACTTCAGGAGAAAAGAGTGCTTACTATCAACATCGCAGCTCCTGAAGAATTGCTAACTGCAAATTGCCCAAAGTCACTAGTCCTTTGCGGGATTTGCAAATTACTTGGCATCAACATTATTAAAACGTGACCCCGCCGAGTAGGGGCATCAGCCTAGGCTCTCCGGAAGCCTGGGCTTTTCCCTTTTCAAAATATTAAGATGAAAAAATGTTTTTCAACAAAAAAATACTTAGAAGCAGAAGAAGCTGCAATTCGAAAAAGATTAGCCCAAGCTGAGGAGCGGCTTTACCTAGAAATAGGGGGAAAACTACTAGCTGACTACCATGCGGCAAGAACCCTTCCTGGTTATGACCCCAAAGCGAAGATCTTGCTTCTTCAAAATCTTAAAAAGGACCTGGAAATAATTTATTGCGTTAGTGCCAAGCACCTACAAAGAGGTAAATTACGTAGCGATTTTAACCTAACCTACGGCGACTTCGCGCTCAGAGCTTTGGAAAAATTTAGCCAAATGGGGCTAGGCAAGCCACTGGTAGCAATAAATAGATACGAGGGTGAAGAGGATGCAAAAGACTTTGGAAAACACCTTACAAACCTTGGATACAAAATTTACTTTCGCAACGAAATAAGAAACTACCCAGATAATATTGAAAAAATTCTTAGCAAAAAGGGATTTGGTAAAGACCCCTACATCCCAGTAAAAAAACCAATCGTAGTGGTCAACGGTCCGGGAGGCAACAGCGGAAAGCTCTCTACCTGCCTTGGTCAGCTATACCATGAAAGAGAGCAGGGCAAGCACGCAGCCTACGGAAAACTAGAAACGTTTCCTGTCTGGAATTTGCCACTAAACCATCCAGTCAACATTGCCTACGAAGCTTCTACCGCAGATCTGGGTGATAAAAACGCTATTGACCCTTTCCACCTTAACACCCATAAGGAACAGGCAGTAAATTACAACCGCGATATCGAAGCTTTCCCCATAATCAAAAACATCCTTGATCAGTTGTTTCCGAAGGGAAACAGCTTAAGCTATAGTTCTCCTACCGAAATGGGAATAAACAAACTAAAAGAAGGAATTATTAATGACAAAGAGACACGCGAAGCTGCAAAACAAGAAATAGTTTTCTATTACTTCCGCTACCACGAAGGTTTTTTGCAAGGAACAGAAAAAGAAGAAACTCTCCAAAGAATGAAAACTTTAATGGGAAAACTAAACTTGAAAGAAACAGACAGAGCAGTAGTAGAACCTGCTCGAAACGCAGCAACAGAAGCAAAAAAGCAAAAAGACAAAGGCAATCAAGGTATATACTGCGGAGCTGCTTTAGAGCTTCCAAATGAAAAAATAGTAACAGGGAAAAACTCTCGACTTATGCACGCCGAAGCAGCAGTTCTTCTTAATGCTCTAAAAGAATCAGCAAAAATACCTGACGAAATTGATTTAATTCCAGAAGATATTATCAAAAACCTAACCAATTTCAAGGAAGAAACATTAGGCGAAAGCGCTGCCAACCTGAACGCAAATGAAGTACTCCTAACCCTATCTCTAGGGAAAACAACAAATCCATTAGCAAAAAAAGCTTTGAAACAAACAACTAAATTAGCAGGATTGCCTTTACACACTACCCATCAACTTGGAAGTGGAAACAGGAACGCACTCCACAAACTGGGAATTTGGGCTACAACAGATGCCAGACCAACCAAAACCGACATATTCTAGGACTAGCACTAAAAACCCGTGTTACAATATTTCAAACAATGGACTTTTATACTCTAAAACTTTGCGGTCTTACTCGTAAACTACCAGTTGTTGCTTTGGGACCCAACATAAAAATTGCCTCCTTCAATCTCCTTGGCGACGCTGAGCTAGTAGAAGCAACTGCTTATAATCTTCAAAAAAAAGTAAAAGACCTGAATTTTGATATTATTGCTGGTCCTGAGGTAAAAGTCGTTCCTTTGCTACATTCTCTAGCAAAAAAATTAGGACACAAGCGCTACATAGTTTGCCGAAAAAAGATTCACGGCTATATGACAAATCCCCAAACTCTAGAGAAGAAACCAACTTTAGTTCTTAACGGTCCCGATGCAAACTTCATAAAAGGCAAAAAGGTTTTGGTAGTTGACGACGTAGTCTCCACTGGCAGAACTCTAAAAGTAATGGATGAGCTGATTGAGCAGAGTGGGGGAGAGGTAATTGCCAACGCTGTGGTGTTGAAACAAGGAAACGAAGAAATTAATAACATCGCCAACCCCATTTTTCTTGGTAAGTTACCGGTTTTTAGAACTTAGACCTCCGTCGCAGGGGAAGCCCCTGGGGCTGGGGAATGCGGCGGGCAAAACACGCAAGATTACAAGCAACCTAGCACAATAGGAGTTCATCTTCTTGACACCCCATTTACCATATGATTACCTTAAACTAGAAATAAGTACTCAATATTCGCGTAAATTTGGGTACGCGTTCCTGAACGCATTTCCATTCGCGTAGATTTGCATTTCACCAGAATAATATTCTTCTACCTGCCGGAAGAAACCTTTTATGGATCTAATAAAATAGCAACAAAATTTGGATATTCTTTTCATTGAATTTCCGTACGCAATAGAGGCGCCCCCACGGGCGCCTAAATTTATGCCTAAAAAGGCCTAAACTTATATCTGCGGAAATCCGCTATCGGATTCGCGATAATCCTATCTTCGCACTTTAACAAATAACGCGTTCATAACCTTTAACTGCGTTCATAAATATACATAATACTCAAACTACAGAAAGGAGGTAGCACAAAAGGGATAAGAAAGAAAGGCGTAAAAGCACCCAAAGTCGAACCCAACCTGGGAGTATAAGGCTCCCCAAAACCTCAAAGGAGGAAAGACTCATGTCCGGCCGCAAGAAGAAACTGACAGCCGTGCTACTCACACTCGTAGTTCTGGTCGGTATGCTCACAGCATGTGCCCCGCCAGAGCCAAAGGTCGTAGAAGTAACCCGCATTGTCGAGAAGGAAATCGAGGTCGAAAAGATCGTTGAAGCAACACCCTCGCCAAGGAAGCCTAGGCTGGCCAGCATGTCAGCATTTGGTGCCGAATTGGAAGCGGTGCTGAAGTTCACCGATGTGCAAGAGACTAAGGTGATTAAAGGCCAAACCTACCACTTGGGTACAGTTCACGGTCAAGACGTAGTGATTGTGGAGTCGGGCGTTTCAATGGTAAACGCCGCAATGGAAACCCAAGTACTGTTCGACTATTTCAACGTTTCACACTTGATCTTCTCAGGCATATCCGGCGGCGTCAATCCTGATCCCCGGTACGGGATCGGTACGGTGCTCGTGCCCGCTTAGTGGGCACAATACAGGGAATCCCGCCTTGCACGCGAGATCGACGGCGAATTCCCGTACGAGGATCCGCTGTTCCCCAACTATGGCATGATGTACCCAGAAACGGTCAGAAGCGTACAGGCAGGCGGCGAGCCGGATGCTTCGAAAGAAATATTCTGGTTCGAAGCAGACCCCGAAATGCTGGCTGTCGCCGAGAAGGTTGCGGACGCAGTTGATCTCAAAGAATGCACAGAAGAAGCTTGCATAGATCACGAGCTAATGGTCAAGGTCGGAGGCAATGGCGTCTCCGGACAAGCCTTTGTCGACAACGCCGACTACAGAAAGTACGTCTGGGACACGTTCCAAGCGGACTGCCTAGATATGGAAACGGCCGCAGTTGCCCACGTTGCATATCGCAACAATGTGCCGTTTCTAGCTTTCCGCTCCAACTCGGATCTAGCAGGCGGGGGACCCGGCGAAAACTTGATTGGGGTTTTCTTCCAGTTGGCAGCAGATAACAGTGCCAAGGTACTTGATGTCTTCGTAAAGGCCTGGGCAACGGGAGAGGTACCTCAAGAAGCTGAAGAAGGCAAGGAGCCCTTCCGCGTTGCCTACGTCCATGTCGGTCCCGTCGGAGACCTGGGCTGGACATACGCACACGACCAAGGCCGCCTCAAGCTGGAGGAAGAACTGCCCTATGTAGAAACCGCTTACAGCGAGCTGGTTACGGAAGGGCCCGACGCCACTCGTATCATCGAACAATACGCCAACCAGGGTTACGATATGGTCTTCGCTACCTCTTTCGGCTACATGGACTCGGTCATGGAAGTAGCCGAAGAATACCCAGATGTTCTCTTCGAGCACTGCACAGGTTATAAAACGGCTGAGAACGTAAGCATTTACGACGGCCGTGGCTACGAAGGCTGGTACCTGGCGGGGATCACCGCGGGGCACATGACTGAATCGAATGTGCTCGGCTACGTCGCCCCGTACCCAATTCCCGAGGTAGTGCGTAACCTGAATGCTCTCACCCTCGGCGCGCAGTCCGTGAACCCAGAAGTGGAAGTCCATCCAGTTTGGATCATGGACTGGTTCAACCCACCCGCCGAGCGCGAGGCAGCACAGGCACTGCTCGACACTGGGGCCGATGTCATCGCCCGCGAGTCTGACTCCACCGAGCCGGACAAGCTGGCTCAGGAAGCAGGGGTCTACGCCATTGGCTACAACGCCATCTCACAAGATGTGGCACCGGACGCAGTCCTCACCGCACCGATCTGGGATTGGGGCGTCTACTATGTAGACACTGTAGAAAAGGCCTACAACGGTGAGTGGGAAACACATGCCTATTGGGGCCACATGTCCGACAGGATCATGGAACTAGCACCTTTCGGCGACATGGTACCGCAAGAGGTCCGGAACGATGTGAACGCTGCCAAGGAGGTGATCCTAAGCGGCGAACTGCACCCCTTCACCGGCCCGATCAAGGACAACTCCGGTGCATTACGGGTCACAGATGGAGAGACCATGTCCGACGAGGAATTGCTTTCCTTCGACTGGCTCGTGGAAGGCGTCGTCGGTCAGATCCCAGAATAGCAGAAACTGGGAAACTACAACAGGGATAGCTTGGCAAGCGCCAGCTATCCCTTATTCTTTAATTCAAATTGGAAAACTAGCCAGGAAGGAGATCTGAATAATGTTGGGCGATGTGAACAGCCTCATTCGAGAACAAGTGGAAGAAATCCAAACCAGAGTAGGGAAAGGGAAAGCAATTTGTGCCTGTTCTGGTGGCGTAGATAGCACAACCTGTGCAGCATTAGCAAACAAAGCAATTGGAGACCAACTCACCGTTATCTTCATTGACACCGGCTTTATGAGGGAAAGAGAACCGGAACAAGTTGTGGCAATGCTTAAGGAACTCGGACTGAAAGTAGAACTGGTCCAAGTCGCGGACAGGTTCTTTGATGCCTTGACCGGAGTAACTGAACCCACTCAGCAGCGACTAATTTTCCGCACTGTATTCTACCAAGTTTTTGGAGAGGCATTGAAAAAGGTTAACGCATCCTATCTTGTCCAGGGAACCATCAAAGCAGATACCCAAGAAGCAGAAAAGGGACAAGAACAGCACAACGTAGGAATAGACTTCGAAAAGGATTTTAGCCTGAAAGTTCTTGAGCCGGTTGCAGCGCTCTACAAAGATGAGGTGCGCATAGTTGGGCGCGCACTAGGCTTGCCGCCAGAATTCACAGAGCGGATGCCTTTTCCAGGACCAGGGTTGCTACTCCGAGTAGCAAGAGGCCAAGAAATCACACCAGAAAAGGTAACCCTAGTAAGGCAAGCCACTGTCATTGTAGAAAAGCTCATCAAAGAAATACAAACAAGTCCCGAACAGCCCTTTCAAGCCTTTCCCGTACTCTTACCAGGCAAGGCGCGCGGTGTTCTGGAAAACAACAAACGAGGCTTTGGACACATAATGGCAATCCGCGTTGTGGACAGCAAGGATGCTCTAACAACTCGCCCAACAATCCTTCCCTTTGGATTACTGCTGCGAATAGCAGGCAAAATCACTACAGAAGTCAAAGGCGTAACGCGCGTGCTCTACGAAATAACACCCAAACCCCCAGCAACTATTGAATACAACTAAGGAGAATTAGAATGGAAGCACTTAAAAAAAGGATTAGAGAAGAGGCAAAAAACCAAGGATCAGGGATCCTCAACGTAGCAGGGTTTGTCAACCATAGGATTGATGCACCACTGATATTCGAATGCGCCTGTCGGTTTGCCAGCATATTTCGCAGTGCAAACTCAGGACCTACCGTTGTCCTCACTGCAGAAACCTCTGGTATTGGACCTGGTCTGCTCACAGCAAGCCTCCTAAGCGTGGACTTGCTTTTTGCCCGTAAAAAGATCCCCATCACCATGACCGGGCAAATCTATAAAACAAGCGCCCCCTTACATACCAAAGAAAGCGAGGTAATGCTTGCCGTTTCCGGAGACCAATTGGGGACAGCTGACCGTGTCCTAATCATTGACGACTTCCTAGCTACAGGAAAAACAATTGCCGCCTTGGTTCGCATTGTCAAACAGGCTGAAGCAGAACTGCTTGGCATTGGAGCTTTGATTGAGAAAAGCTTCGAGGGCGGGCGGAAGCTCCTACGTACCAAAGTTAGTACCAATACACCCATTGTTTCTCTAGCTACTATAGAAAGAATAGACCCTCAACCAGGAAGAGAAATTGTAATTGCAAACTAGCCTAAGTTACAACCAACAAAAGGAGATAGTCCTGTCAACAGAAGGGATTATCTCCTACACCTCACCTGCACAGCTAGAATAGGAATAGGAATAAGAAGAAGGAGAACAAAAATGAAAACAGTGGGAATCGTTGGCGCAGGTCCAGCCGGGCTTTTCGCTGCACAAGAACTAGCTCAAAATACAAACCTACGCATTGTTGTCTTTGACCAAGGCAAAGAGGTAACTGCAAGATCAAGAGACGATCCTTTTGATCTTCTTCACGGCATTGGTGGCTCTGGCACATTTTCTGATGGGAAGTTAAACTTCCATCCCCAAATTGGAGGCGACCTCTTCAAATTTATGTCTTACGAGGACGCTTGGAAGTTGGTAAACCACATCGAAACTGTTTTCCAGACATACGGAGTAGAAGTAATTTCCACTGAGAAGGAAAAGGTCCGTACCTTGGAAAGAAGAGCTGCAGAGGCAGGATTCAAATTCTTGCCTATAAGGCAAGCTCACATTGGTTCCGATCATCTGGTAGAGCTTGTAAGCACCTTCGCCCGCAACCTCCGGAAAAGCGGAGTAGAATTCCAGTTAAAAACTAAGGTAACCGATATTAGTACTCAAAGGAATACAGTAGCTGGAATTTTGACCAAAGAGGGCTTTACCAAAGCCGATTTTGTCCTCCTTGCTCCTGGCAGGACAGGTTGCAGCTGGACGTGCCACCTCGCAGAAAAACACAACCTTACCATTCACCATAACCCAGTAGACATTGGGGTCAGGGTCGAGGTACCAAGCATTATTATGGAACCCATCACCAACATTTGTTACGACCCTAAATTCTACATTAGGACACCAACCTACGACGATCGCGCAAGAACATTTTGCGTCTCGCCAAACGGGCTGGTGGTTAGCGAAACCTACGATGGAGGCTATGTCTGTGTAAATGGCCACGCACTGCGAGACAGCAACTCACCAAACACCAACTTTGCTTTGTTAGTAAGCATAAACCTAACACAGCCAGTAGAAAGTACCTCAGATTACGGAGAATCCATCGCACGCTTGGCTACTACTATTGGAGGGGGGAAGCCGCTTTTACAAAGCCTAGGGGATTTACGAAGGAACAGACGCTCAACATGGCATCGGCTAGAAAAGAGCCGGAGCGATCTTGTTCCCACGCTAACAGATGTCACACCAGGTGATATAAGCATGGCACTACCACATCGCGTTGTCACCGACATCAAAGAGGCTTTGAGCATGCTTTCCAACGTAATTCCGGGACTAAACACCAACAGAACTCTTCTTTACGCGCCAAAACTCAAGCGCTACGCAGCAAGGATTGAAACCAATACTCAATTGGAAACTAAGATTGAAAATCTCTTTGTTGCTGGCGACGGGGCAGGAAATTCGCGTGGGATTGTTGGTGCAGCAGCAATGGGGATCATTGCAGCTAGAGGAATAGGAAAAGAACTACAGTAAGCAACACAACAGGGATAGCGTTGGCACCAGCCAAGCTATCCCTTTCTCTTTTCTTTATGTTAATATATAACAGCTTACATCTAAACAAGGAGGTGAGTTTATGAGCCAAAAACTATATGTAGGAAATCTTGATTTTGAAACTACTGAAGAAGATCTCCAAGAACGCTTTGCGAAAGCAGGAACTGTAGTCAGTGCGGAAATAATAAAAGACAGAGACAGCGGCAAATCACGCGGATTTGGCTTTGTCGAAATGTCTAGCAAAGAAGAAGCAAAAAAAGCAATTGAGCTTTTTCACCAAAAAGAATTTCAGAGCAGAACACTAACAGTAGAAGAAGCTAAACCAAAAAAAGACTCGGAGAATGAAAATGGAAGTGATTCCGACAGCAACCTGGAAACACCAGATTTAGACGAAGAGGGCATACCTTATATGAGGTAAAATTGCAATTCCTAGGTAATGAAAGCAAAAAAACTATTTTTTTGGTCTTTACATATTTTCTTTCTAAGCGGTTTGTTCTACGCTTTTGGACACTTCTTAAAAACACCTCGCTCAAGTATGCTTGCGCGGAGGCTTTGGGCCTATGAAAGCTGGATTATTCTTTCTTTCTATGCCCTTTTTGTTTACCTAACTCTTAAAGAAGAAGAAATTCGCCTAAAAAAACCGGAAAGCCTTCTAGCATGGTTCAAAACTGTGCTCTCTGTTAATCTCCTTCTCCTCATTTTCCCCTGGGGAATATTCTTACTAGTTGCTCCGCAAGAACTTCTCCAGATGTTTGAACTAACTTCAAGGTATTGGCGAATTCTAGGACTAGGCTCGTTAATCGGTGCCTTGATATACTATGTTCCACACCAGTTCTATAAGAAAAAAATCTCCTACTATATCTTGGTTTTTGGCGCAATGGATAATTTTTTGGCGGGATTTATTTTATCTCTCCTTTTTGCACTCCACAAAGTACCATTAATTGCCTGGTCAGTAAGTCCCTTGCTCTTCTATTTCTCATACCTATTCTTCCGACAAGGAAAAGAATACAAGAAAAGTTTTAGTAATAGGATCAATCAACCTATAAGAGTAAATTAATTACTCTAAGAAGCTTACCCCTAGTTGAAGGGGGTCTCACAGTATCCTGCATTTGGAAATATAAACAGGTCAAAACCTTACCCATTGTCACCGTATTTACAAATTAGAACTTGTATGCTAAGCTACTAACCATTAACAGTTATACTTCTTTCGACCCCAAAGGCAATTTTTCCGAGGAGAACTGAAAGAAAATAAAAAATAAGGAGGTGATATTTGTGAACAAGAAACTTTATGTTGGTAACATTGACTATAATGTTACTGATGGTGATTTAAAAGAGCTTTTCTCTGAAGTCGGTACTGTAGAAAGTGCCCAAGTTATCAGTGATAGACAAAGCGGCCGTTCTCGCGGATTTGGTTTTGTTGAAATGAGCACAGAAGAAGAAGCAAAGGCAGCTATTGAGCAGCTTGATGGAACTGAACATGATGGTCGGAACATTAAAGTTAGCGAAGCACGCCCCAAGCGCGGATAATTTCTCACCACTAAAAATCAAACAATAGAAAAAGGTGCAATTACTTGTGCTATGATATGAGTATGTCCCGGGTTTATACCTTACACGACCTGCCTGCAAAAGAAAGACCACGGGAACGGCTCCAAGAATTGGGTGCCGAAAACCTTTCCACTCAAGAACTCCTGGCTCTAATTATTGAAAAGGGGAGGGAAGGTCAAAATGTTTTGCAAATTGCACAAAACTTGCTTTCTCGGTTTGGAAACCTTCAAAATATTAAAAAAGCTAGTCTAAAAGAGCTGCAAAAAGTCAATGGTATTGGCTTTGCTACTGCTTGTAAAATAAAAGCAGCTCTGAGGCTAGGGGAGAGGTCTACCAATTACTCTCGAAACATAGGCAAAAAAATTGAAAACCCCCGCGATATATTCAACGCGCTAAAAACAAAAATAGGAGATAAAAAGAAAGAACACTTCACCCTTGTCTGCTTAAACGCTAGAAATTACATTCTCTCAATTGAAACTATATCCATAGGAACTTTAGATTCATCATTAGCCCACCCCCGCGAAATATTTCTTCCCGCAATTAAAAATTCTGCTGCGTCTGTAATTATTGCCCATAACCATCCCTCGGGAGACCCCACCCCCAGCAAAAATGACAAAGATCTTACCCAAAGGCTATGTAAAGCAGGCAAAATCCTGGGGATAAAAATAGCAGATCATGTTATTGTAACTCAAGAAGATTTTCTAAGCTTTGTTGAGGAGGGTTTTCTTTAAACTTGAAAAAAATTTTCCAAGTTCTAAAATAGAACCACGCTTGAAAGGAGGTGTTAAAATTTGAAAAACATAACAAAAACACTACTTACAACAACTGCTATAACTCTATTATTTACAGCTCCTGCATTTGCCCAAATAAATGAACAACAAGAGACCGGTAATAGACCTATCCAAGATCCAGGGCAGGTAAAGGAAGAGGTTCAACAGCAAACCCAAAACGAAGGGGAAGATGTCCAAATCCAAATTCAAACCCAAGAAAGTGTTCAAGAAACTACAGGAACAGAATCTGCTACTACCCAAGACAATGGGCGGAGAAGCAGGCGCGCCCGGGAAATGATGAGTGAAGTGGCTAAAACTGCAGAAGCTTTGTTAGCACAAGGCAAACAGTTTGAAGGAGGAATTAGAGAAGAAATTAGTAAGGTAGCACAAAGGCAGAAAGAAGCAGCAACTAGAGCGCAAGAAGGATTAGAAGAGGCAGAAAAACGAACAGGTTGGAGAAAATTCTTGTTTGGACCTAATCAAGACGCAATAGAAAAACTAAGGATAATAAAGGAGCAAAACGAAGAAAGAGCTAAAAACCTCTATGAAATTCAAGGCGAGGTGGAAGATGCCAAAGCAAGAACAAATATTCAGAACATGATCCAAAACATTCAAGAGGCAAACGAAGCTTTAGAAGAAGAGGTACAAGACCTTTCTAGCGGATTTAGCTTATTTGGATGGGCAGTTCGCCTTTTCTCCCGCTTACGATAGTTTGGAAACTAAAAGAATAGGCGAGCGATAGGGCACAACGTTGCCAAACTACCGCTCGCAGTATAGTCGTGAGTCAACCTCTAAGTAACTTCGTTAACAACAAACAAAAGAGGCTCTTTAAGAGCCCTCGTATTGTTGTAATTAATCACAGAGGTTATTATGTTGTCTAAACGAGCATCTAAGCGCTGTCCGTTAGTCTCTTGAAAAATCACAATTGGCATGCCTAAAAAGTAAGCAAAGGCTATTTCTATCCCTGTCCATAAACACTCCTTCCCCGCATACACCAGCAAAACAGATGACTTTTCTAAGACCAAAAGCTGCCAAGAAGCTGTTTCTTCTCTCCTATCAATAACCCACGGAACCAGATGCGCTGCAAAAACTTCAAAACCCGCAGAAGCCAAAACTTTGAGAACCTCTTGAGCCAGCAACGATGAGTACACATCATCTTCTGAGGGGGTAGGCCAACACGAAAAATACACATCAAAATACGGCTTGCTATTCATCATAACCTCCTTTTCAGTATTCACTTTCCGTGACAATTACAAAATTGTACCAGGCTAGAGCAAATTCACCCAGAAGACTCGTCTAGGCTCTTTTAAACATACTATCAAGCCGAGAAAGGGACAGCTTTATCCATGTTGGTCTTCCGTGTGGGCACGTAGCTCCCCGTGAATCTAAGCTTTGCAAACGGTTCACTATGTTTTCTTTTTCCCGCAGACTAAGTCTATCTCCTTTCTTTACTGCAGAACGGCAAGCAAGCGTAGCCAAAGTGTCATAAACTTGCGGAGCCACAGTAGTCTCCCTATCCCCAAAATTCTGATCCTCACTCAAATCATCAAGAAATCCGTAGAGTATGGGCTTTATTTCCCGTTCCGCAAGCACAGCAGGCACGCTTACTAATTTTACCAAGCCTTCTTCATCGCTCAGTTCAAATTCAAAACCAAGTCTCTCTAAAATGTTCTCACTTTCAACTAAAATCCCAAAATCTTCTTTATCCAGTTCAAAAACCTGCGGTATAAGAAGCTTCTGACCAGCTCCTTTTTCCTTTTCACTTTTATACCGTGCCAAAAACTCCTCCAACAAGATTCTTTCCTCCGCTGCATGCTGGTCTATAAGAAGCACACCGTCCTCCTTAGCAACCACCAAATAAAGATTGGCAATTTGTAAAATAGGAAAAGAATCATCAACTTGTTCCTGGTCTCTAATCCTATCCAAAATATCCACGGGCTTAACTGTAGCTCTTGAAATAGGTCTCTCTTGAGAATCAAATGAAAAACCCCTATCCTTAGCTACGCCAGTCCTTTTCCGAGGGCTAGACAACTTCTGAACATTTTCCAACCGCACCGAAAAGTCAGAACCACCCTGCTCCAACCTCATGCTGAGCGCTGTCTTCACAGAATTTAAAACTAAATTATACACCCTACTTGAATTAATAAATTTAATCTCTTCCTTCCGCGGATGGATATTTACATCAACCAAATCTTCCCGAACATCCACAAACATAATATACGGAGGGTTAAGAGAAGAAGGGAGCAGATCACTATATGCTTTACGCAAAGCTCCTCCTACTGTCTTATTTCTTAGGTAACGCCCATTTACATATAAATATTGGTTTTTCCTTCTTTTTCTTGCTTTTCCCGGAAGAGAAACAAAACCATCCAAATTTGTATAATCTGATTCACCAGAAACAGGAACAAAGTCCTCTAAGCTGCCCAACACTTCCTCTATTCTTTCTTCCTGACCTTGCTCAGCTGGAAAGTGTAAAATATCTCGCCCATTGTGAGAAAGGGAAAATCCATTTTCGGAAAGAGCTACGGCTTGTGCAGTTAACCATTCCCGAATATGTTTAAACTCTGTCCTGCTAGTTTTCAAAAATTTTCTCCGGGCAGGAATATTGTAAAAAAGATTGGAGACTTTTACTGTAGTACCTTCTGGATGTGCACAGGAGGAAACCCTATCAATTTTACCCCCTGTAATAACAATCTGTGTACCTTCCACCGAACCACGCTCTTTAGTTTGTAAAACCACTTTAGAAACAGCAGCAATAGAAGAAAGAGCCTCCCCTCGAAACCCAAAAGTTTTTATTGAAGTCAAATCTTCCACCGAAGAGAGTTTACTTGTAGAGTGGCGCTCGAAAGCATGTTTTGCATCTTCCCGATCCATACCTACACCATCATCTCGAACTAAAATACTATCTTTTCCTCCCCCTTTAATTTCAACTTTTACAAAGTTAGCATCAGCATCCAGCGCATTTTCAACCAGTTCCTTTACCACCGAAGCTGGACGCTCTACAACCTCACCAGCAGCAATTTTATCTATTAAACTAGAAGGTAATTTTTTAATTTTCATAATAAATCAGCCGACAGCTAACCGCCAACCGCTTTCCGCTCTCCACCTTCCGCGATTCTGGCAGTCATTTAAAATTTAGCCTCTATTTCTTGTTTCCAGTCTCTTCAATCTCTCCTTTCTCTACCAAGACCTTTAGGGACTGCATCCGCAGACCCTAAAGGACTTTCAGGTCCAGTCTCTTCCTTCCCATTCGCATCAATTCGCTGTTATTAAATTCGCAAAAATTAGCCATCCCAATTCATTGTTTCCTTGTTTGGAACTTGGAATTTGAAATTTGGTACTTAATATTCCTTATTTCCTATTTCCTATTCCAACAAACTAATCTGCCGATCATCCTCATGTGCACCCCGGAGGGAAATTTTCTCCTGGTTTTTCTTAATTCTTTGCAAAACTTTTTCTGCTCTCTCCACCACAGGGGAGGGGAGACCAGCTAGTTTAGCAACTTTTACTCCGTAACTTTGCCAAGCACTACCTTTTACTACTTTATACAAGAAAATAATCTCATCTTTTTCTTTATCCACCGCCATTTCCAAGTTTTTTATTTCCGGAAACTTGTCTGCCAAAACTGTTAACTCATGATAGTGCGTAGCAAAAAGTGTAAAAGCAGATTTATCCTTATTCTTAACTAAATACTCAATCACTGCCCAAGCAATACTCATTCCATCAAAAGTACCGGTCCCACGGCCAATCTCATCAAAAATAACCAAACTTTTATCAGTACAATTATTAAGAATCTTTGCTGTCTCTACCATCTCAACCAAGAACGTACTTTGCCCCAAACTTAAATTGTCAGAAGCACCTACCCGAGTATAAATCTGGTCGCGAATAGGTATTTGCGCCTTTTTTGCCGGAACAAAACTACCTATTTGGGCAAGCAAGGTAATTAAAGCAGTTTGGCGAAGATACGTTGACTTACCAGCCATATTCGGACCAGTTATTAGCAAGACTTGCGCCCCTTCTTTTTCCAAACTCGTATCATTGGGAACAAAGGGGCGGTCACTTTGCATTTGTTCAATCACAGGATGGCGCCCATCCTTAATTTCCAAAGATCCCCCCACCACAACTTCTGGACGTGCGTAGCGATTCTTCTCTGCAACTTCAGCCAAACTAGCAAAAACATCAATCCTTGCTGAACAATTAGCAGCTTCCTGCGCCGCATCCACATGTTCCAAAATCTTGCCCAACAATTTTTCAAACAGCTCGCGCTCAAGCTTCTTAATTCTTTCCTCAGCTTGGAGAACAACTTCTTCCCGCTCTTTTAGCTCTGGAACAATAAACCGTTCGGAATTAGTCAACGTCTGTTTCCGAATATAAGTATCCGGAACCTTATCTAAATTCGCCTTACTAACCTCAATATAAAACCCAAAAACCTTGTTTTGATCTACCTTAAGAGATGATATGCCTGTCTGAGATTTTTCCCTTTTTTCAAATTTTTCCAACCACTCCCGACCACCCTCCAACACATCACGAAGCTCATCTAACTCCACATTTACACCATCACCAATATAGCCCCCATCTGCAAGGGTTGCCGGGGGCTCCTCCCTTACCCAAGATTCTAACAAGTCAATCAGGGGTTCCGTACCTTCCACCACACTTTCTGACAAAAGATACGCTAATGGCTCCAAATTCTGAGAAAGATAATTGGAAAGCCTTTTTACATTGAGAAAAGAGACTTTCAAACCCTCTAAATCCCGCGGGTTAGCCGTACCAACAGAAATACGAGAAAGAAGGCGTTCAATATCCAAAATTTGACTTAAAATTTCTTGCACCTCTCCTCTCTGTTTTGGATTACTTTTTAGTAAGCCAACCGCAGTCAATCTTTGCTTAATTTTCTCTACATCTTGTAAGGGCTTTAGTAACCACTTCCGCAGCTTACGCCCTCCAGCAGCTGTGTGAGTATAATCTAATACATCAATCAAAGTTGCTCCCCGTTGCCCCCGCAGGGTAGTAAAAAGCTCCAAATTGGCAATAGTAGTAGCTCCTAGCTGCATATAGTTACCAGTCCAAAAAGGTGTCAACTTCTTAATATGAGGCAAAGCACTGTGTTGAGTTTCCTTTAAATAACCCAAAAGAGCAGCTGCAGCTTTAAGTCCCACTTCATTTTCAACCTTATCTAACCCAAACCCTTCAAAGGTTACTACACCAAAATGGTTTCTGAGGTTCTTAGCATAACTTCTTGTTTGCTGTTCCCAATTATCATAGGGATAAATATTAGCTTCCGGCACAGCTCGAAGTGCGCGAAGAACTTGGGCATTATTATAATTTCTGTGAGAAGAAATAACTTCGGAAGGATGAATTCGCAATACCTCTGCTACCAAATCCTTTTCTAAATCAGTCGCTGTAATTTCGTGAATGTAAATTTCACCAGTACTAAGATCAGCATAAGCCAAACCCACCTCTTGCCCTGCAATCTCTATTCCCAAAATATAATTATTTTCCTTTTGAGAAAGATTTTTCTCATCCAAAACTGTTCCTGGAGTAACCACGCGAACAACTTCTCGATCCACCATTCCACTAGTCTCGGAAGCATCTTCTACCTGCTCACAAATAGCAACTTTGTACCCCTCTTTAATTAATTTCCCTAAATAAGTATCCAAGGCATGATAAGGAATACCACACATAGGTACACGTCCATCCCGCCCACGGTTACGGGTAGTTAAAGCAATACCCAGAATCTCTGCCGAAACTTTTGCATCCCCAAGAAAAAGTTCATAAAAATCACCAAGACGAAAAAGCAGAAGGCAACCCGGATATTTTTTCCGGATCTGTAACCACTGCTGCATCATCGGAGTCTTAAATTCCAACTGATCTAGATTATCAATGATCATACAAAACCCATTATAACACTCGGCAATAGCGTGTGGCTGATAATTAGTAATTAGTAACTAGCAACTAGTAAGCAGAAAGGCAGGATCCATATTTAAAGAATTCGGAACATAAAAGCATAGATCATAGAAACATAATTTAAAGACAAAGGAACAAAAGATAAAAAAATAGAAGATAAGAAATAGGAGATAATTGCTTATTGTTGATTGTTAATTGCCGATAGCGGACGGATATCGCATAACGGGTAACGTATAACTAATAACGAGTAACGTGTTACCAGTCTCCAATTACTGAATACTTGATACCTGGGTATTTGTACTAAATACCTTAAGCAGCAGGGCGGAGACGGTCACGAAAGTAAATAAGGAGAGCACCGAGGCCAACAAAAGTTGTAAGCATTGAAACAAAAAAGCCCAAAATAGGAATAGCACCCAAAATGTAATAAGCAGCTAAACCCAAAGCTAGTGAGAGATAAATATTATACTCCATACCTTCAAACAACTCTAAAATAGCACTGCCCAAAACAAGCCCCACAAAAATTTTCGCCAGGTAGACTCCCAATACCAAGGCTGCCGCAAGAACAAAAGCCAAAGGTATGCCCAAAATAGTAATAAATAGCAAGAAAAGTACAAGTGGAAAAATAATAAGAGCTAAAAGCCCCCAAAGTAAGCTTTTCCACGGACTTTCAATAATTTCCCCCGAAACCTCTTTTGCTGCACCCGAAAACACATAAACAAATATGCTACCCACCAACAAAGCGGAAAGAAAAGAAACAAACCGCAAAGCGCGAAGCCCAGAACGTACAACCCTTTGAAATCTCCTAAAACCTTCCGGACTAATAAATACCCCCTCAGAAATAAATTTCTTAATCTCTCCCGAAACTGTCGCTTCAGGCGCAATACGTATCTCACCATCAGCTTGATAATAAACATCACCACCCACCTTAGCGTTGTCCACCAGAGAAACAATACCTGCTGCCACATCAAGGTCCCTAATCACACTACCGCTAATGGTTACACTCCCTGCACCACCAGTAAGTCCGCGCCCCAAATCACTACCTATTTCTGCACTTCCCACTAGGAAATTAACACCACCACCCACACTAGTTTCTTCATCCATCCTTACTGTTCCACCCAAAACAGTGACACTATCGCCGATTTCCGCCCCCTCAACTTCAACTACACCACCTCCAACTCTTAGGTCATCACCCACAACTCCCGTAATTCTAACATTGCCACCAACAGCTAAAACATCTCCCAAAACCTCTCCCGAAACAGTAACTGCGCCGGCTGCTACATAAAGATCCCCCTCAACTGTTCCAGCTACAGTAATTTGGGGACCTGCTATATAAAAATCATCTTCAACTACTTCATCAGCAGAAATAGCTACCAATTGTTCAGAAGAAACCACCCGCGCCGAAACAGGCATGGGGAGGAAAAAAGCCAAAACAAAAGCTGCAAGTAAAATAAAATGTTTTTTCATAAGCTAAAAAGTCTATAAAGTCTCAAACTCCTGAAGAAAGCAATTATAAATTTGTTGGGCTTCAGAACTTGAAATATCATTAAAACTCAAAAGAAGGTACTCACCATCATGAATAAAATAGTAATTGCTTATAGCATATGCCTGCGGGCTATCCTCTGTAGTAACTTCAACTGCAGGAATATTATTTTTTCCAAACTCAATCTCACTGAGAGAGGCTGTTCCACCCCACGTATCTTCCAACACTGCCTTTAACTCAGCAATTGTCTCCGGTTCAGTTTCAAATTCCTGAGAGTTAATCCCAATACTTGGCCAGCCCTTTTCTGAAATATCACCCTGCAAAACAATCCTTTCATCCTTTAATGATCCAGGCATATCATTATTAAACATCCAATCGGGATTATAACTAAAGCGATAATTATATCTACTATTTGTATAGCTTATCCAATCCTCACAAACTTCCAGAGAGCCCTCCTGTTCAGCAGAAGGAATAGCTGCTGGTGACTCTGGTTCTACAGAGGGGGTTGACTCTTCCTCCAAAAAACCTTCCTGTTCTGGGAGCTCTTCTTCTCTTTGAACAGTTGTTGGTTCTTGGAGTCCAAAAAAGCTTTTTAGAGAAGAATCCTGATCCAAAAGATAAAAAATACCAAATCCAGAAAGAAAAGCAAAAGCAACACCAATAAAAAAGAGGACTAAACCTAGGAGAAGTGCTTTATTTTCCATAACTATACTTAATTATACAAGAAGAGGCAGGGTATTAGCAAGTTCTTATAATGACTAAAAAAGTAGGAGTACATTATATACTCAAATATAGGCTAGGTAGCTTACCCCATAGGTCATTAAAAAGGTCAGGCAGCACACTTTTTCATAAAACTCGCACTGCCAACCACAAAAGGGGCCATTGCCTCTTCAAGTTTCGATCTTTGTGCCCCAGATTCAAGA
>JAYEID010000023.1 GCA_034659915.1 Patescibacteria group bacterium | reverse complement strand
AACCTCCACCACTACCTCCTGATCCCCATCCACCACTATTTCTGCTACCCCCTCCCCTACCTCATCTGCGCTATCTGCGTTATCTGCATTCGCGTCTACTCGCCTCTGGTCTTCTCCAAATTTGCGTGAATTTGTGTCCTCCAATACTACAGTCTCACGAGGGTCTGCCAACCCGCGCAATATATATCCCAAGCTCTCGCCTTCCGATGACGCAAATTTAGCTTTAGAAACAAAATAAGCTCGCGGTAAGGCATTTTCCAACTCATATATGTACACGCTGTGTTCCGAAAGCTGTAAATCCTCTTCGTGCACCTTTATGTATTTCTCACCTTCTATCGGCAACGGACTAACAATATACTTTATACCGCCAAAAGAAAGCAGATTGTCCATTCCCCCCGGAGGCGTAATAGAACCTGTCTCAGCATCCAAAGGAAAACCCTTGTGCACAAAACCCAGAAAATTAAGGGTCCTTTCCACCGACAATCCAGTATAAATCGCACCGGATGGGACATCCCAAATCAAAGAACGATTACGACCAATAAGCTTTTGCAAATCCAAATACGCTTCAAGATCTTCCCGCCAACCCCGCTGTTTAGAGTAAATCACAATATTTAAGTACGCTTCTCCAACAGGCAAAAAACGCGCCTGGTTCAAATTACTTTCTAAAAAACTTACAGTAGAAGGTTTTTCAAACCAAGCACTCTTGGAAACAGTCTGATTATACTCGCCAAGATAAGAATAAAGATCTCCTACTAAACCAAGGGAAAGAAGTACCAAAAGAACAGAAAACAGGTTTAGCGCTCTATTCTTTGGCAAATTTGCTAGAAATGATGGTTTCGCAAGCGACTCCCATTTCTCAACAATCCGAAAATAAACAATATCCTCCAAGAATAATGCGGAGAGAACAGCAACAGAAAAAGAAAGGAAAATTAAAAACCTTGCCGGCACGCGAAAGTTATTAAAACCCGGCAAAACATAAAGAAAATTAAACCTAGCCTGAAGAACTGAAAACAGCACTAAAAAAGAAAAAAACCACGCTAATCGCTTTAATCTAAAACTTTCGAAAGAACCCTTTTCCTTGTTCAGAGGGAGAATAGAAACTGCAAGAAAAGCAAAAACAGTAGTAAGCAGCCCACTATAAGTACAAAACTCCCAAACCAAAAGGTTAAGATCAAAATCCAAATAAGGTGCCCAATTGGAAGGATCACCAAAACTAAAAGGAACTAGCAAAGTAATCAAGTATTTGAAATAAAAAGGAAAGCTTTGGCTTTGCTCATAAGTAAGAGAACCTCCACGCGTAGAGTAATCAAGTAATTCTTCAAGCGGCAGAATTTGCACACCTCCTATAAGTAGTGCCAAAAAAACAACGCCTAGAAATAAAAATAGGAGTTTGCCTAAAAAGAAAAGCTCTCTATTAGTAATAAGAGGCTCTTCTGGGTCCTCAAGTCGCCCTGAAAGAAAATGAGTAACCAAAAATTTGTAACCCGCATAGAGAACAACAACCAAAAGTGTATAAGCAACTGTTTGGGGATGTCCGGCAAGAACTTGCAAAGCAACAACAAGACCCAACTTAACTAACAGAGATACGCCGTTCCTGTTTTTAAAAAACTTTTCTACTATCAGAAGCTCAAGAGGAAAAAAAGCCAAAGCCCAAAGAAGGGAAACATGTTGCCAATGCATAGTAACCTGAGCACCCAGGGAAAAAGCCAAACTAGCAAACAGTGAAGGAAGCTGCCTCAAACTTAAACCCTGTCGCAAAAATAAATAGGTGGAAAGGGCAAGAAAAAGAACTGCAAAAAAGATGGTTAGGTTATACGCAACTGCTGGTTCAAAAATTAAGAACAAAATACTTAAAGGAAATAAAGCTTGAATCTGCCCCTCAGCCATAATGGGAAAGCCAAAACCAATGTCGGCACTCCATAACGGCAACTGATAATTACGCAACACACGGGCAAGAAAAACACGTGTGGGCAAGAAGAAATCGCCAAAATCAGAAAGATTATAGTTGCCAGAAACAAAAACCCCAGAAGAAAGCACGGCTTTCCGAAAGAAAAAAAGAATTACCGCCACAATGACGGCCACGGCAAAAATATCCAACCAGCTTTTCTTAATCGTTTGCACAACTTTCAAAGCGGCTCTATTTTAACACGAAAAGATGAGCAGCCAAATGCGAAGACTTGCAATTAGCAACTAGCAATTAGTAAATTAGAGATTGGGGACCGGTAACACGTAACTCGTAACTGGAAACTGGAACCTGAGAGTCCTGCAAGGTCTAGCTTGTCTAGTCCTTGGAGGTCTCGATAGAGATGGTATAGCGAATGAATGCGAATTGGGATAGCGAATCTACTACAAATAATTAAGGTATAACGTGTACCAAATACCACATACCAACTACGCAGAAAGCTAGGGACTTATAATAAATCTTGCTTTCCGCGCTAGAACCCTCCATCATAGGATTGGCAACACTGGCAGCCTAATTGCTAGGAACTCCCTGTGCTGTTAGAACGTCTTCTAACCCATAACAGAGTAAAGATGCCAATTAGTGCTATAGCTATAAAAACACGGGGGTTCACTACCCAAATCGTGTGGTTCTCACTAATTTCTTGGTCACCGTCCCGACCATAAAGTAACCTTGATTCTATTTCGTAACGACCAAACCAAGAACGGGGGCTCACTTCTCCACTGTAAACCGCATAGCCGTCGGGAAGAACCTTTTTCTCGCGCAACCGAATATCTTGCTCATCGCCAAATATTTTTTCCCGCAAAAACAGCCCGCCCCACACATTTTGGTGGAAAATACCGCGATTCCTAAACATAACGTCCACAGAAATAGGTTTGTGCGTCAAAAACAAATTACCCACTCTAAAACCCAATACTCTCAAATCAACATCCCCAGCCCAATCAGCATCCATCACATCCTCACCCAAAACAGAAAGGAACACCAAGCATCCAGGCGCTACTTGTTGATCTACTCCAAAAGGACCGCGGGCTTCTTCCAAACTCTCATCCCTCACCTCCCCAAAAAATGCACCAAAATGCCCCCCTGTCACAGCATCCATAGGCACCTTTACCGTGATAGACACAGCTTTTGATTCCTCCAGACCTAATTCAATAACATCCTTTGGAAAACTAGCCCAGCGTGAAATTGTATAACGCTTACTGCTGTAGTCCAAAAACTGCACCTGACCACCTTCATCCAAACGCAAGTCTCTAAACTTGGGGCGGATGCTCTGCGTACTTTCTAAAGGATTTGTAAAAGTAACAGCAAAATTAATTTCCTCTCCCGGCGCTACCTCTTTTTCTAAAGACAACGGAGACACCTCCACCCCCACCTCCCTCGGTGTTTGTGCAAAAATTGGTGTATTACCCACAAGTAAAATCGTCGCAATAGCTACAAACAGGGCAAGTACGGATTTACACCGATTAATAGCTGATTTCCGCTGATACTCCAAAGACCAGACTCGTCTTCTAATATCAATCTTTTTACCACCAAAGTTAATAAGGAAACCCAACTTGTAACCAGTACTTTTAAGGTAATGCACAAGTTGTTGTTCATAACTTTTTGGCATTGTTTCTACTGCTTTCATCTCAATAATTATCTTTTCATCAATAATAAAATCAGGGCGATACCTACCAATTGTCTTATTGCGATACTTAATACCTAAACTCTTCTCCTGTTCAAAAGGTATCTTTGCCTTTTTCAACTCTTCTGCAAACGCTTTTTGGTAAACGCTCTCCTTATGTCCAAAACCCAATCTGTTATAAACCTCAAAGGCGCACCCCCGCAACTTATACGACAAGTCCTCATATAGAAAATCGTCTACCTTACCCTTATTTTCTGTCTTTGTTTTCATCAGCGTATATCAGCTAGCATCAGCGCTAATCAGTAAACCTGCTCTGGCAGGTTAAAACCAGTTAGTAGTCACGTAATGATAAACCTCGTTAGAATACTCTCCGCTTTTTTGGGTAGCAGTTACATCCAGCTGGTAAATCATTATTAAGTTTGTGCCCTGCGCTACTGCAGAGGAGTAATTATTTATCACCTCGGCAGTACCATTGATAATAGACGTGAAATTAGACCCATCTGCCCACTTAGGTTCAGCAGAAGTACCGTTAAGCGATAAGCCAAGACCCACATCTGTACCTGTATCCCAAGGCTCTGGTGAACTATAAGAACCAAGGCTGGTCGGCTCAATATACGTCCCAGCATCATTATTGTGCTCCAGATTGTGATTCTTAGAAGTATACAGGCTGTAGCCGTTAGCAGACTCTGTGGTAATAGTGCAAGTATCAGTCTCGTGTTGAGGTGTTCCTGCTGTTACCTCGGGGATAGAAACACTGCTTCCGCAAACAAGTGTAATACTACCCGGGTAATACATAATACCCTCATAAATATTGTAATTGGAACCAGTCTTCTTGCCTTGGAATTCCTGCCCCACCGCTTGGTTCATTTTATAACTAGCCGAGTCGCTAACCCCCCCGCCCGAGTCTAAAGCAGAATCCTTAATCTTAAAACTAGATCCGGTCATCTCTGAGTAAGCCCGCACCCCCGCACCGTCCCTTTGCCCCACCAAAAAGGTAAAAGCCCCACAAATAACCAATAACAACCAAAAGAATTTCCGCAGATTACTAACGGATTTGCGCCGATAGATGGTCGATTCTCGCTGATTTTTATTTAATTTATTCCAGTTTTTCATTTTAATAAAGATATAATTAATAATCCGTAAGCCGCTGACAGCTCTCCGCGTTCAGCAGTCATCCTGAGCTTGTCGAAGGATCCCCCGCGAAAAGCACCGTACAGTAGCACCGCGATCGACTTTTCCTTTCTCCATTCTCTATCAAGACCTTTAGGGACTGCATCTGCAGACCCAAAGGGGTGTACCCAATGTGGTACCGCCCCTAAAGGACTTTTAGGTTCTTGTCTCCTCTTTCCTATTTATTATCCCTTATCTCTTATTTAATATTTCGTATTTCGTATTTATTTGGAACTTGGTGCTTGAAATTTGTTATTTAGTTATCGAGACCTCCAAGGACTACATTCGTAGACCCCTGGGGTGTACCGTATGGTACTGCCCTTGCAGGTTCTCTTAGGTTCCAGTCTCTTCCTTCCCATTCGCATAGATTCGCACTATTAAATTCGCATTTATTCGCTATATCAATTTAGTATTCACTATTTCTTATTCGTAGCATATTTGTAGTATTTGTAGCATATTCGTAGCATAAATAGCATTCATACCTTAATTATTTGTAGCAGATTTGCCATCTAATTCGCTATTATTAAATTCGCATTTATTCGCTATCCCAATCCGCGTAAATCAGCTATGATCAGCGTTAATCCTTACTCTTCAGAGCTTTATGAGCTAGTACCACAATAACAACCATCACTGTTAACCCAGCTAAACCTAGCAGTGTTAGAAGCACTCCGCTATCCTTAAACCAATATCCAACTTCTTTTTCTGCTTTGGCTATCTTCGCGCCCCAAACCTCACCCCTACTTTGGTTCTCCGCCTCCTCTCTCACCTCTGGTTCATCTCTGCTAATATCATTTGCTTCTTGTCTAGAAACACTGTCAAAGTCAGGGTCTAAGCTGTATGTCTTCAAGCCGTCACCTCTCGTCCGGAAATAAACCACAGACGCCACCGAAGAGTTATCAGTTGCTATCCCCAAAACCGATTTTTCCGAATCCTTCCCGGCAAATATCGGCTGGGGTTCGGGTTTTATCCCCCCGGATAGGGTAAGCGGCACCGGAGAGTACAAAGTATCTATACTTTCAAACAAATTTTGTAAAGAAGCAACCACTGTTTTTAAGCCAATTGAACTTCCTGTACCCGTACGCCCCGAACCCCCCGCCTCCCAACTATCCGCATCCCACCCAACCGGTTCACTTGCCTGCGCAGGAACAAAACCCACCAAACAAAAAATCAAACTTAAACAAACTGTAAAAAAAACCGCACTCTTCATAAAAATTAATATTCCGCTAACCGCACACCGTCTTCCGCGCACCGCTCTCCGCTTCCCGCTTTCCGCATTCCGCTTTCGGCAATTCTAGCAGTCATTCTGAGCCGACCTCCTGCCATTTTAGCAGTCATCCTGAGCTTGTCGAAGGATCCCCCGCAATAAACTGCAACACCGCGGTCGATTCTATCCGTCATTTAAAATTTTCTACCAAGACCTTTAGGGACTGCATCCGCAGACCCTAAAGGACTTTCAGGTCCGAGTCCCCTCTTTTCCCATTCGCATCAATTTGCGGTATTAAATTCGCATCAATTAGCTATACCAATTCGTAGTCAATTTGTAGCACAAATAGAATTCATACCTTAACTATTCGTAGCAAATTCGCTATCCCAGCTATCCCAATTCCTTATTCCTTATTCGTAGCATATTCGTAGTATTCGTAGTCAATTCGTAACATAAATAGAATTCATACCTTAATTATTTGTAGCAAATTCGCTATACCAACTCTACCATCTAATCCCCAAACACGCAAATAGCAGGGCAAAGACAGTCTCCCTTTTAATACCCCATTCCCAAAGCTTATTCTCTTTACTCTTGACAATGTCAATACCTACACGCACGCGCGCCTTGACATTATACTTGACATTATAAAGGAATGCTGCTATGGTAAAAACCAGTAGGAAGTAGAAAGCATCAAGTAGCAAGTAATAAAAGCTCTTATGAAAACCCAAGAAAAGATCAAAAGCTTTACAGACCTTATCTGCTGGAAGAAAGGACACGAACTGGTAAAGGAAACTTACAGTACCACAAGTAACTTCCCAAGAGAGGAGCGATACGCGCTTACAAGTCAGCTTAGAAGATGTGTGGTTTCAATTACCTCAAATATTGCTGAGGGTTTCTCACGAAGGTCTACAAAAGAAAAGGTTTGGTTTCTTGTTATGGCACTAGGCTCTTTAAACGAACTTCAAAATCAACTATTAGTAGCCAAAGACGTTGGTTATCTAGAAGAAGATATCTTTAATAAACTTGACGAACGCTCCATAGAGGTAAGCAAACTAATCAACGGAGCAATCAAAAGTTTAGAGAAAAATTCTGAAGATACTTAATACTTACTACTTACTACTAACTACTTATGGAAACCATTGTCGGAAAACAAGGTGCAGATGAACTATACGAAGCCTGGGTCAAGGGCACGCCAATTAAAGAGTTGGTTGAAGAGTTTGGAATAACCAGGCAAAGAATCTACCAAATCTTAAATGACTATAAAGGTATAACCAAAAAAGACAAGATGCTCAGAGCCGTAAATAAATACTCGAAATGAATAACACAGATACAACAGATGCTAACACAGATAATACAAATGGCAAATAAGAAAAAAGAACATCCGTCCAACAAGCACCATACGTCCGATCTTATCCCGCCCCACGGCGGGTATCGGAAGCTTAAGTCTTATCAAACCACGGAAATTATCTGCGATGGGACAGCGGTGTTTTGTGAAAAGTTTGTGCCCAGCTACAAGCGCAGTGAACAAATGAACGGTGCTGCACGCTCTGGAAAGCAAAACATAGCCGAAGCTTCACAAGTCTCCGGTACCAGCAAGAAAAGCGAGCTCAAGCTCATAAACGTTGCGCGCGGCAGTCTGGAAGAGCTTTTGCAAGACTTCCTAGACTACCTGCGCCAAAACGATCTTGAGCTCTGGGACAAGGATAGCCCGCAAGCCCTTGCGATACGCAAACTTGCGTATCGCAAGGATAAGTCTTATGAGACCTATAAGACCTATCTTGAAAGTGACAACCCAGAGGTCGTCGCAAACACCCTAATTTGCCTTATCCACCAGGCGAACTTTCTCTTAGACAGGCAAATTAAAGCGCTGGAAAACGAGTTTCTAGAAAAAGGTGGGTTCAGCGAACGCATGTACCGCAAGCGTACCAAACACCGCAAGGAGCAGCAAAAAAGCGACCGCAAGCCAAAGCTGCGGTCGCTTCTTTTGCCATTCGTCCTATCGGTCTTATCAGTCCTGTCTTTCTTTCCGGCTGCGCCGGAGGCGCGGGCGGCTGCCGGTGTACCAAAATTGCTGAATTTCCAAGGTCGCCTAACTGATGAAAACGACAACCTCCTGGACGGGACCTACTACATCTGTTTCTCAATCTACGATGCAGAATCCGCAGGGAGCAAGCTCTGGCCGGCCGGCGACCCCTCCCCTACCTCGGTATCTGTCTCCAATGGTGTGTTTAGCACTCAGGTTGGTTCTGCTGACACATTAACTCTTGATTTTACAGACGACACCTATTACCTAAATGTATATGTAAACGACAGCGAGTCCTGCACCACCGGTGGTGAGGACCTTACCCCCCGCCAGCAGATCGCCTCTGCTGGTTATGCTATCACCGCCTCCAACCTCGCCGGAGACGGGACTAACGATGTGCAAATAAAAAATGCCGGCGGGGACATTGATATAGACTCTGCTACACTAACCGCAGATTTCACCAGCGCGTTCTCCATTGACGGAGTCGGCGCTTCTAACGTAACCACAGACAGCGGGAATTTAACGCTTTCCACAACAACTTCCGGCGACATTCTCCTCGATTCCGCTGGCAACGTCGGCATTGGGACGACGAGTCCAAGCCAATCTCTAGATTTGGTTGGCGCTATGGAGTTAGAAGACACTACTACTTCTACCACTGGCGTTGTTTACAAAAACGGTATCCGCTTTATCCACAACTTCCAACATCCCACAGGTGATA
>JAYEID010000022.1 GCA_034659915.1 Patescibacteria group bacterium | reverse complement strand
AGCTGATTGCTCACAAACCATACGGATTAACCGTAACGAATTGGTTTGCTCGCTCTCAGCTCTTAGTGTCACTCACCACTTTCTACCAAACGATCTGGTAAAAAATGTTTTTGAACTAGGCTGGAGTGACAGCCTGTTACTTTCTTATGCAAGTTCCAGCATCATTTCGGGACGCTGGTTTTTCTGAATGGGAACTTTGCCGTTCCCTTCTGCAACATAGCGCGGGATTCCCTCTCGCTGCGCTACCTGGGAAACAAGCTCCTCCATCTCCGCAGCTTCAGCTTCATTAAGTCGTTCATTGATGAGGCGTGCCCGTTCCAAAAAGTCGGGGAGTTCCTCAGAAGACAAGTTTCTACCACGCGCACGCGCGTCTATCTCTTGCGCGAGTACCACATAGTCTTCATGGAGCTCCGGACAACAGCGGAACGACCTTTTGGAAAGCTCTACGAGCAGCTCACAGAGTTGCTCGCCCACAGAGGGTTCGGGATCCTCGATTTCTTCAGAGATTTGTTCCTCATCTTCAGAAATCGAGTCTCCGTCATCCGGCCCAAAAGCCATCTGCTCCTCATAATCAGGGGCAACGTACTCAGAAACAAGAGATTGCTCGCCTTGCTCCTGCTCAGTCACAGGCTCCTCCTGCTCCGAAGGCGCGTCACCGGCGAGGATTTCCTCCTCGGCCTGCCTACGGGCCTCCTCCAAAGCCTCGAAAAGCTCGCGAAGTCTCTCGTAAGAAACCTTGCGCTCTTCCGAAGCAATGTCGAGCATTTGAATAGCCTGTTTCTGAGCCTCATGAACAGCCTCCTCAGGCTGATCATGCGCAAGGCTCAGGCGTTTCGCTACCTGCATAGGTTCAGCAAAAGCCCCTGGGCTTTCAACGTAACCCGAAGAAACGACTTCAGCCGCCGCTGTAGCAATGACTTCCGTCACCACTGCCTCTGCGGCTGCTTTAGCGGCACTTAGCGGTCGGGGAGGCTCTTTGGACACAAAGTCTCGAGCCTCAGCAAGCTCCTTCGAGTCTGGAGCAATAGCTTCTGCCTGGACAATAAGAATCCTTGCCCGCGCATCCCAATCCAGCTGACCTTCTTCCCACGCACGAGCTACAAACCCGCATATGTTAAAGGGCTCTGGCTCGGGCTCTTCGGCTTTGGATTCCTCCTCCACGTCAAGCTCCCGAACGTCACGGGCCTGAGGCTTTCCGTCTTCGCTCCAAACTAGCTGGAACGAAACAGGCGTGCCCTCTTCAAACTCAAGGTCACTATCCGCCAAGTGCTGACGGGTGAAGAACACATCGTTCTCCCCCTCCTGCACCTCACCAATGGGTTCGCCAGCTTCGCAAACCACGCTGTCGCGCTTAACGAAACCGAAACCCTTCGTGCTGTCGAACCACTTGAGCTTGCCCCTGGCCAAAGTGCCTTCAGGCTCTTCAGCAGCTTCCGATGACTCTTCAGCTTGCTGAGCAGACTTCTCCAGAATAACCACCTGGACAGCCTACCAACCCTTCTCGCTTTGAGCAAGGCCGAATTCGACCTTGTCACCGCGCCAAAGGGAGGCACCGCTAACCTGAGACGCGTGAACAAACAAGTCCTCCTCATCAGTAGCGATCCAACCATAGTTTTTGCTATGGTCAAACCACTTAACAGTGCCCGACATGCGCACTGTGCGCACATCCTGCGCTTGAAGCCCCTGCAGGGTCACTACGACTCGCCCAGCATGGACCTTCTGCCCAGCCACCAAGTCGGTGCACACTTGATTCTCGTGTACAAAAACCTGGTCACGAATGCCGACACAGGAAAGGAATCCGTACGGCTTCTCGTCCCCATCAAACCAGATCACTCTGGCGGGAACGTCTTGCTTATAGGTAACGTCGGCCCCCTCTTTGGCAAGGCTCTTCGCCTTGCATAACTGACAAGTGCCAGCCAAGTGTCCCAACTTGCGAGCCATTCCGCTCTCAGCAAGCCGATCTACTGGCTCACCGCAGGCACAGAGGTGAAGATCAAGTCCTTCACACACATAGCCTGACAGCTGGACCATAGACTGGGCGCATTTACGGCAAACCTGCATGCTTTTCTCTGTTTCAGGAAGGGTAACCTTCCATTCAATAGCCCTCTCAGGCTCGCCGTTGCCGTCCCACCCGCAGCGCGGGCAGCGTTCTACAGCTTCCGTCTCTTCGACCTCACTTTCTGCGGACTCTACCGCAGAATCCACACCCTCCTGCTTAACTCCCAAGGCTTTCTCGTCTTCCTCGAGAGCTTTTAGCCCTTCTCCCAGGGCAATGAGTGCAACCTCTGGACTCTCATCCAGTACCTCTTCTGCCTCGCTCAAAGCCTCTTGCGCCGCCACTGTCCAGGCCGAAGCATAGCCAGCAGGCAACGCTTCGAGGACCGAACGAATCTTAGCCCTAGCAGCATAGGCTTCCACCTTTGCAGCGCGCTTGGAGCCGATTCCGTTGATCTCCTGCAATTCTCCTTGATTGCAGGCTTCCAAAACATCGTCAATTGTTTCCAAGCCATTATCAACCACCAGGCCTGCCACATGAGAACCGATCCGGTCCTCAAGCACTTCAACAAGCATCTTAGCCATTCTTATACCTCCGGGGTAATTTCTTTGCCAACCATGGCAAAGTAATGTAAATACAGTTCCTAATCCCAGTGTGGGTTCCACAATAGCTTTCACTATTGTAGCGTCAGAGTCCCCGTTAGGTCGGGCATTTTTCCACTCATCCATTCCCCAAACATCTAGGGGTCTGTCCCTATGGATAGGGGACCTTACCTCCATATACACTCCTTCTCTATACAAAGCCTTGTCAAAGGCTGACTTAATCATTTCCAAATAAGAACAGATTATTAAAGTGCCTTGCTATACAAAAAGCTCTGCTTCAAAAAGTTAAACTAACTTTCCAAAGCAGAACTTTCTTCAACTAGTCTTTTAATTGTTCTCTCCAAGTGCGCTAGATTTTTATTAAACCCTTTTCTTACCTTCTCGAGCAAGAAAAGGCAATTAAGAGCGCATGCCCCATAACTACACCTGTGTCCAATATTATAACACAATTATTATAAGTCTTCACATGCTCTAGTACTTAACTGTAGATAAACCTACTTTTAATAGTCTTACAAACCTATACTTTACTTTTAATAAATGAAAAACTTGCTTTTAATTCTAACCATTCGAGGATAGTACATTTTAGTTAGATCAATAATTCAAGTTTCAGAAGAAAACTCTCGGATATGTGATGCAAACTTTTGTGGCTCAAAAAGGCAATTCTTATGTTTACCAGAAACTACTCTTAACTCAGCAGTTGGAATACTTGCTGCAAGCTTTTTTCCGTAGCTTAGAGGTAATACATCATCTTCTTTTCCCCATATAACCAAAGTTGGTTTTTCAAAATTTCCAAAGTCTGGGTGCATGCTTTCCACACACTTTTTAGCTGTCTTCATCTTCTCAAAAATGTCTGGGGCGTTCTTCCTAAACCACGCCCTAAGTAAATCTGATGTTTGCTCTCTTTCCAAAACACTCTCGTAACTTTTAGCAAAATCTTGAACAACGCGAACTAAAAGTTCGCGAAAAGTACAATCTAGAGGTATACCTAAAGAGTCAATAAGTACCATTTTTTTTACACGTGTGCTCTTACTTGCCAAATGTAAGGCAACCCCACCACCAAAAGAATGACCAACCACCAAAACATTACTAAGATCTAAACTTTTAAGAATTTGAGAAAAATAAGAAGCATAGTCAGAAAAATCCCACGGCTCTGGTGGAGTGTCTGATTCTCCAAAACAAGGCAAATCAGGTGCAACAACTAAAAAATCTTTCGCTAATTCTTCCAGCGTATCTTTATAAACCAATGCCCAGCCCCCACCACCATGAAAAAAGAGTAGGGGAGTCCCTTCCCCCACAGTATAATAAACAGTTTTTACGCCAGCATATTCGAAAATAGATTTCTCAAACTCCACTTCCCATATTGTACCACCTTGTACCCCTAAACCACGAAAGCCCTATCCTTACAGGAATATTTAGTCCTTAGGACTAAATATCGTTGTCCTAATAGGTAGATCTTTTTTAAATTCTCAACAAAATTAAAGCCTTCATTTTCGTATGAGAACCAAGGCTTTGTTCTAGTCAAACCACTTGCATAGAACAACCTCAGAAAAGCCTCTGATGTACTAAAATACCAACACGCTGACACAACAACTGTAACCCAACTAAGTTGCTATTCCAACCCAGGGTTGGAAAAATACTATAAAACAAGATAAAAAAAAAACCGCTGGCTTACGGGTGGTAGTAACTTGAAACCACAAGCCAACGGTTCATTATTCTTTTACTAACAACTTGACTTCGGTTGGTTTTTTATACCGTATTCCCAACACAAAGCATTAAAAGCCCTGCGTACCTCTGAGCCTTCAATCCCCAGTTCCTGAGCCAACCGTAAGGAAAATCGGTCCAAGATCCCACTAGCAATATCCTGAGTAATAAATTCCAGAAAATCGCTCAGGGATCGTTCAGGTGCACCATTATAAGTACCCACTAATTCTACCTTCATAGGGGTACTAGCTATTGCTTGCCTATATGAGCGCAAACACAGTAGTGACAAAGTACCTTGAGGTGCCCCCACCTCTTCGATACAGGACAACAGAGCTTTCATCACACGACCCTGCTCCAT
Source organism: Patescibacteria group bacterium (assembly GCA_034659915.1). NCBI lineage: Bacteria > Patescibacteria group bacterium. The sequence continues at coordinate 35,149 of JAYEID010000022.1, read as the reverse complement.
CCGCATATTCCTTGCGAGTTCTCTCGAAAACAAAGAACCAACCGGGCCTGCCAATACTGATAGAAACTTAAAAAAATCAGCACAGGCACACTCTTTCAACTCAATGTCGAGAAACCCGTCGTTCTCCATTGTGGGGCCAATACTCCCCTCCAAGATACCAACATATCTCCCTGAAAAGGCTAGTGTTATCTCCGCATCACGTTCCAAAAAACCTAATCCTCTAGCCACCGTGCACCCCCTTTACTGTGAAGTAGTTATTCGATTACCAGCCTAAATATATTATAGCACAACAAAACAACTATAACTTTCAATATCGCCCCAAGGTACAACTAAATGTTAAAATACAAATATGTATAAAGCTCTGAACATCTACAAGCCAATGGGGACAACTCCGTATCAGATAGTGAAAAAGTTAAAAGAAGAACGGACAGAATACGCCGAAAGCACAATTAGTTATGCCGGGCGGCTGGACCCCATGGCGGAAGGGGTTTTAATCCTCTTAATAGATAAGGAAAATAAAAAACGCGAAGAATACCAAAGCCTAGATAAAGAGTATAAATTTAAAGTATTGTTTGGACTAGAAACAGATACGTACGATCTTCTAGGCATGGTGAAAAATGAACCCAGAACTTCCGAAAATGCTCAAGTTTCAATAAATAAAGAATTAGTCAAAGACTACATTAAAAATCTAGTTGGAAAAAGAAAACAAAAGTACCCCCCGTTTTCCTCCTACCGCATAGATGGAAAACCGTTATTCCAGTGGGCAAAAGAGGGCAAGATAAACGAAATAAAAATTCCAGAAAAAGAGATTATCATTTTCGAAAGCCACTTTTTAAAAAGCTATAAATTAGAAGCAGAGAAACTAAGAAATCTTGCTATTAGTTGCATTTCAAAAGTAGAAGGCAAGTTTCGACAAAAAGAGATTATCAAAAGATGGAAAAATTATTTCAGAAAAAGTAGGGTAGAAGAATTTCCCGTAATGCAGTTCAAAATAACATGCTCTAGTGGAACTTATATTCGAGGAATCGCAAACAACCTAGGAAAGTTAACAAGTACAGGCGCATTAAGCTTACATATAAAAAGAACCAGAGTAGGGAAGTACAAAATTAAAAATGCGCAAAAACTGTAGCTAAAAAAATATATGGTTAGAAGTCTAAGAAGTACTTAATATTTGCTTCATTCCGCAAACCAGAAAGCCACTGTTGAATTTGCTCGTTTGCCTTCTGATTTTTGATCATTTCTCTAATCTGAGGCTCTACCTCTACTTTTTCTGCATCCTCACCAAATAACGACTGGTTCTCCTGCCAATATTGATCTACCTCATCCTGGGAAACTGAGACATCAGAACTAGCTAACTCCTCAATAACCTTTTGAAACCTCAGCTCTTTTATCAAATCTTCACGATTAAAACCCTGCTGACCCAAAACCTGATCCAAATCTTGGCCCTGTTGCTCTGCAGTTTTCTCAATCTCTGCTAGCTCCAAACTTACATCAACAGAATTAAGGGAAATATCTTCTTCCTCAGCTGCCTGCTCTACCAACTTCCTAGTTACTAGATTGTCCAAAGCTTGCTGTCCATAAGATCTTTCCAACTCACGAATTAAGGCTAATCGAGAAATAGCTTCGCCATTAACTCTAGCTGCGACAATATCACCGCGAAAACGGAAGTACAAAGCAGCAATCAATACAATGGGAACTAATGCTAAAGGAACAATTGGAGGAAGTTCCAATATCTTCTTTTTTAAGCTGTTCTTAACTTGCCTAAAATCAACCACGGGATAATGGTAACACATACCCTAATTTTTTCAAAAGGGTACTGCATTATTAACTTACAAGAACTTTGTTCTTTCCTAAAAAACATTATGGTATAGTTAAATATACAAATAAAATGAATAACGCTACACCTCAAGAAAACCTCTATGACCTAATTATTATTGGCGCTGGTCCTGCGGGATACACAGCTGGAATTTATGCCACGCGTTACCGGATCAAAAATCTCGTTATTGGTAAAAGCCTTGGTGGCTTAATTACAGATGCACACAAAATATGTAATTTTCCAACAAGAAGAGAAATCGGGGGTAGCGAATTAGCTAAACAAATGAAAGAGCATCTAGAAGAAGAAGGTGGTACTGTAATTCAAGACAGAGTAGAAAAAATAGAAAAAAACAATTCATTTTTCAAAATAAAAACATCGCAGGGAACGGATTACCAAACAAAAACTGTCCTTATTGCTACTGGGACTAAAAGAAGAAAACTTGGCTTACCCAGAGAAGAAGACTTTCTGGGAAAGGGTGTTTCCTACTGCGCAACTTGTGATGCAATGTTTTTCAGAAATAAAAGAGTTGCAGTAGTAGGAGGATCGGACGCAGCACATACCGCTTCTTTAGTACTAGCTGACGTAGCAAAAAAGGTTTTCCAAATATATCGCAGAGACCAGCTACGAGGTACAACAGCGTGGGTTGAACAGGTAAAAAATAATCCAAAAATAGAGGTAATCTATAATACTAATGTAACAGGGCTACAAGGAAAAAACAGATTAGAAAAAATAAACCTTGATAAGCCTTACCAAGAAAAAAATAACTTAGAAGTAGCGGGATTGTTTATTGAAATTGGATCTGAACCAGAAACCACTTTGGACCAAAGTTTAAACTTAGCCAAGGATAGTAGCGATTATATTAAAATAAACTCAAACCAATCAACAAACATTAACGGAATCTACGCTGCTGGAGATATAACCACAGGCTCAAATAAATTTAGGCAAGCAATTACAGCATGCGGAGAGGGTGCTGTTGCTGCAAACAGTATTTACAAATATTTAAAAACCTCAAAAGATAGATCTAAATAAGAGAAGATTATTAGCCAACGGAGAGGATACTGACCAAACGCTGAATAAGGCTTTCCCTAACTCCTAACAGTTCCCCAGTTTCAGCAGAAACAACTACAACCCGATCTAAGGTAACATCAAAAAGACCAAATAGTTTCTTTTGCTTTATTCCTGGTATTTCGTAAGCTAACACACCCTCGCTTGTTTGGGTCAGCTCAATCTCACTTTCTCCTGCTCCTTCTGTTAAAACACCAGGCTCAGTAGCTTCAAGAGAACTAGCTGGTGTAGACTCTTCTGCTGTCGGAGTTGACTCTAGCGTAGTTTCTAACCAATTTAAAGCACCTTTACCACCAATCTGATCCAAAACATTAGCTGCTAACATGTTTTCAACAGCTTCATCAGGAAGAACAGTAACTACTTTTTCACCGGAGGGCGTAGTTACAATTAATTCATTTGAATTCAGATTAACAGAAAGTGGAAAGTGAGTTTTTGCAGCAGTCCTATTGCGAATAATCTCATATGAAACCCCATCTGACCTTATCGTAGTCCTACCCCGCAACCAGTGATCTTCCACTTCTAATTCCGCACTAGAAGTACTTTCTTCTGATCCACCTATTTCCTGAACTTTAAGACGATTATCCTTAGCATGTTGAAGCTTGATAATATTAGACCTAGCCGAAGAAGTAGATTCACTTCCCAAACCCGGAGGTGCTTCCCGCAAAATTATTCGCTCTCTAGGCGTACTCTTTTGCTGACCCGGTGCAGACTCGGCGGAATCCGAGGTTTCTCCATCCTCATCCTCCTCTAGATCTTCCTCTGCAGAATCTGCCCTATCTAATCCAGGAGGTGTCTCAAAAGGCTGTGCCAATACATCTCCTTCCACCTGATAAATAAGATTGCCAAAATTATCAATAACCAAAGCAGCATTAACTCTGCCCGCACCAAAAATCAAAAAAGGAAAGATTCCAAATGTTAGACCCAGAAGAAAAGCCTGTTTTAAATTCATAGATAACTGTAAAAATAGTTGCACAGAAAAGAAAAGAAGTCAAGAAAAGTTATGTTTTGAAAAACAAAAAACTCCACAAAAGCGCCTAAATACGTTATAATTATTATACGTTGCTGGGTCGTCTAATGGTAGGACAGCGGCCTCTGCCCAGTACCAGATCAAAGATCGGTACTGGGCAGTCCAGAACCGAATTTATTCTGGTTCTGGACTGAAGCTCTCTTAACCAAGTTATGTTCTACGTTTATGTTCTTTACGACAAGCAAAAGTTTTATATTGGTTTTACTGCAGATTTGGAACAACGTCTTAAAGATCACAAACGGGGAAAAGTTCATACCACAAAAAGATATAATCTTGAAAAATTAAAATTAATATACGCTGAGATGTTTGTATCGGAAAAAGATGCTAGAAGACGAGAGCAATATCTAAAAACAACTAAAGGGAGAAAGGGTTTGAGATTAATTTTAAGAGAGACCTTGAAATCATAATGCGGGGTCGTCTAACGGTAGGACAGCGGCCTCTGAAGCCGTCGATCGTGGTTCAAATCCACGCCCCGCAACCATCCTGTGCTTTCGCGCCGAAAGACCAATCCTCCCCATGAGGATTGAGCACCCCGAACCAAAGAAACCCCTTTGTTATCTTATTAACTTCTTATTTAATTTTGATTTTTCGGTTCTGGAGGACTAAATTGAGGTTGAGGCCTTTAACTAGCTTCCGTTTTTCCTGGAGAGTGCCTTTGGTAAGCACATATTTTGCAAAATCAGCGAAGCTTATATCGCAATTTGCATCTTCTTTGTCTAGAACCCCGTTGGCAATCTTTTTGTATTCTAAAAACTTGGCACGTAAAGCTTCTTTTGGTTCCAAATTTTCTTTTCCTAAAGATTCAACAAGGTCGATTAGTTCTTTTATTAAATCTTTCTCGTTAATGTAGGGTTCTTTACAATCGTAATCCCGCGACCGACTGCAATGGTAATAAACGTGTCTGTTCAGCGTTCCATCCTTAAGCTCCTTAAATTGTTCCTCCCCAATAACACCCCCGTCACACCCAGCACAAGTAAACAAACCTTTGAACGCAAATTTCTTACTTCCCCATTTTGTCTTTCGAGGTGTTTTCAGTTGGTCCTGCACCTGATCGAATAGCTCTTCTGAAACTAAAGGTTCATGTGCTCCTTCATACCAATTACCACCGTATTCGAATTCCCCGTAGTAAAAGGGGTTTTTAAGCATTGTATATACATAGCTAAGCGCGATTTCATTTCCATTGCGAGATGTAAATCCAATTTTGTCGAGCCACCTCTTTATAGTTCTTCCGCTGTGCTCGTATTTCGCTACCCGCTTAAACATTTCTTTGATAATTGGCGCACGTTCGGGGTCCACAACAATATCTTTCACTCCACCAAAAGATCGGTTGTAGTAGCCGAGTGGTGCTACGCCCGGCCGCCAACCCATTTCACACTTTGCTCGGATTCCTCTCTTAATGCTCAAGGCACGATTATCATTTTCCAGCTTTGCTTGACTACAGAGGATCATCAACAAGAACTTTTCGTTGGGATTGTTGCCAAAGCTTTGTGAAAATGTTCGTATCTGTCTAAGTGCCCCACCGTCCATTAAGTCAACTAACCTTCCCAAATCCCCCGCATTTCGGCTCAATCTGTCCGGTGACCAAGTTAATATACCATTAAAGGTTTTGTTTGTTAAATCTTCGAGAATCCCGTTAAAAACAGGCCTCTGCCCGGAAACTTTTGCCGAGTGGCTTTCCCTTCTAATCTCTTTCACGTTCAAGCTATTCTTTTCTGCCAGCTCTCCCATTTCTTTAATTTGAGAATCTATTGACATTGCCTGCCGCTCGTCGGATTCGCTTGATTTCCTTGCGTAGAGGCAATATTCAACTTCTTTTTGCTCGCCAGTTTCCATTGCAGGGGTAATGATACCGCTAAGGTTCTAAATATCCAGAGCTTTATGTAGTCTGGGAGAAATTAGAATACTTTGTCCCTAATATTCCCAAATCCGACCGGACCCTCTCCTAGTTCTCTCGGATTAAAAATCGGATTACGTAATCCAATAATTAGGCCCCCACTGCTATTACTATCCGATTCAATTATTTTGTTCATCAAGATAGAAAATGCATCTGCAAGATCATCATGACGCTCAATCCCAAAACCAGTTAATTGCTGGATCAACAAATCAGCACCTCGTTTAGGGAACAGCACTTTTCCAGACTGGATGTAGTCCGTGACAAGCGACAAGCGTTCTCGTTTATCTCTTCCGGCCACTTTTCTTCCCTCTACGCGCAAGCCCTTTAATTTTAACTGATGCGTTAAAGCTTCCTGGTAACCGGCATGTTCAACCAAAATCAATGGCCGTCTGCTGCCAATTTGGATCTGCTTTGCCAAGTTCTGAACCTCTTTACAAGTATCCGGAAACTGTAACCGTTTGTTAACCATATGAGGTAATAAGTAAACACGCATGTCCTCACCAAATCCGTAAATATAAGCAGAAACCATAGCGGTAAAATCCGCTGAGTCTTTTTGTGATATAGCCAAATCAACAGCTGCAATTGCTAAATGAGGTAATTCTTCGCTTTTATTTGGTAAAGAGTTGTATTTCCGTATCCAGTCTCTTCGCACTAACACATCTGCGGTAGGAACAATTCTCAGTAAATATTCTCTTTCCCACAATGCAGATTCTCCAACCACTGCTTTTTCTTTTTCAATTGCATCTTTGTTTTGGAATTTATCCGGCCAAAGAGTTTTTCCCCCAGCGTCCACTAGCGGATATGCTTTGAATTCTCCAGTCCTCTCGTTATTAACAATATCGCTTTGAAGTCTATTTATTAGCGCATCCTCATGCAGTAAATTTCCAACAACTACGATTTTTGTTTTTAAGTCGCCAGCAGGAATGATGTCACCAACAAACCAGTTATAAGTTCTGTCTCTATTTTCTCTAAATCTAACAGAATTAGAGTCTTCAACATCATCACAAACAATAAGGTCAGGTCTAGTTTGTTTATGCCGAATCCCGCGCACATTTTCGCCACTAGAAATGGCTGAAATTCTAGCTCCGTATTTTGGTAACACTAGTGTTTCCGAACGCCATTCGTCCGCAAATTCTTCAAAAGGTCCAAAATCGCTAATCAAGAGCTTATTGTTTTCAAATTCTGATTTTATATTACCTAATAGCTGTCGAGCTTGCGGCTGTGTTTGTGCAACCAAGAGCGGATACTTACGCTGTTGTTTGCCCAATATTGCCCAAATTGGGTAACTGAGGGACATAATAGTTGATTTACCAGAGCCTCTGAAAGCAACAATCACAGCTAAACGCACATCGTCATCTTCAGTCAGTGCAAACATTTCTTTGTGGAAATGCGCAGGTTTATACGTAATGTAGTGAGAAAAGTAGGTGTAGAAAAACCAAAAATGGCTTTCCTTAGCTAGTTGCTTTCTAAACTGCGCGTCCTTTTCTATTAGCTCTTCTAGTTCTTTAAACTCTTTTTCTGTAATTTTTAATGGATTACTTTTCATGCGTGTTATCCTCCTCTGCTTCTGGCAATGCTAATCTAATTGCTTTTTTCATTAAGTCTTTTTGCTCAGCTGTTAATTCGTAGTGTTCGTGTCTTATTTTTCCAGCTATTTCAATACGCGTGGAATAATCTACGTGGTGATGCTTAAGCCAGTAAATTATGGCGGTCATATTTCTATCTCGAATTGCAGCCAAAAGTTGCGACTCCGCCATGTCGTTTACCAACTGAATACCTTCCCGTTTTGCTTCTTCCGCTTCTTCAGCAAAGTTCTTGTCCTCTTTACGCCAACGGTAATAAGTTGCCCGGCTAATGCCCACCTTCTCCGTAGCCACTTGGATTATGGGAGTTTTTTTGAGTTGCTCTAGAAGCAATTTCTTATTTTTGATAATTCTCGCTTCTACAGTTGTTAGTTCTTTATCTTTTATCATTGGTTACCTCCTTTAGTTTCTCTGCTTTCGCTCCGGTTAACTTTTCCCAACGCTTAATAATCGTTGCGCAATAAGCAGGATCCATTTCCACCATCAAACAGCTTCTTTCGGTATGCTCGCAAGCAATCAAAGTTGAGCCTGATCCACCAAAAGGATCATACACAGCCTCACCAATTTCTGTGCTGTTAAGAATCAAGCGCCTTAGCAAAGAAACAGGTTTCATAGTTGGGTGCAATTTGCTTTTCGCTGGTTTGGGGTGGAAAAGCAAACTTTTGTCCTTAGATTTCATGAATTTGTGCACTCCGTACCAACCGTAGGCAATTAGCTCGTGTTGAGGAAGGTAATCTTTCCTTCCAATAACAGGCTGACTCTTAATCCAAATTAGAAGTTGTCCGAACTTGAATCCTGCACCAATAAGGCCGTCGTGCAAGGAGAAAATCATTTTGTCGGAATTAAAAATGTAATAAGCGTTCTTTCTTTTTAGGTAAGGAACTGCGGCCTCTAGCCATTTTTTGGTAAAGTTTTGATATTCTTGCGGTGTATCTATTGCGTCGTTCTTAATTTTTCTGCTAACACAAGGTTTCCGGCCAATAGCGTTTTTGCTTTTTACATAGGAAACTCCGTAGGGCGGATCGGTAAGAATCAATTGAATCTTTTTTCCTTTCAGAAACTTTTTTATTTGATCAACTTCCAAAGCATCCCCGCATAACAAACGGTGCTCACCAAGTTTAAAAATGTCTCCGGTTTTAATTGATAAGTCTTGCTTTTTCATTAGAAATCCTTTCAAATCTGCGAATTATCAAATCGCAAAATATTGGTTCAATCTCCATCAAATAAGCTGTTCTTTTAAGTTGTTCACAAGCGATTAGGGTTGACCCCGAACCGCCAAAAAGGTCCAGGATAACGTCCCCCGGCTTTGTACAACGCCTGAGAGGCTTTTCGTGTAGTGTTGGAGGCTTTTCGTGTAGTGTTGGAGGCTTTTCTGTTGGATGCTCGTAATCTTGCGCGGGTAGTCTTTTTGTGAGCCAAATATTTAAATAATCCTCAATGTCGTCCAATAACCTGTTTCCGGAACCTACTTCTTTGTTTAGAACTTCAGTCAGGTTTCTGATTTTCTCCGAAAGAAAAGGTGAACCAATTGTTCCGTAAACACAAGGTTCATAGGCCTTGTTAAAGGCAATTTGCGGAGTTACATTTTGATTATTTTTGATCCAAAGGCATACTCTTTTCAAGCTTATTCCAAGCTGGGCATATAACTCCTGAATTAAACCGATGTAATTCTCATCGCACCAGGTAAAGATATGAGTATCTTCTTTGGCAACGCTAAGCGAGTTCTGCAATGCCCGGCGAATGAACTCTGTATATTCCTCCCTTGTTTTATCATCCTTAGTTTTGGTTCCTCCGTATTTACCGCTGGTGCCAATACCTTTGTTATAATCAAGAGAAATGTTATATGGCGGGTCGTTGTAAATCATATCTACCTGGTTATCTGCAACGAGTTTCGCAACGTGCTTTGCATTAGTTGCATCGCCACAAAACAGTTTGTGCTTTCCCAGCTGGAAAAGCTGTCCTGGTTTAGTTTCCGGTTCCCCAAGCTCTTCCAACTCTTTTTCCGTATCAAAATAATCGTCCTCAATTTCCAAAACGTCGTCCCAAATATCACTAAGATCAGCGTCATCAAAACCAACATCCAAAAGAGCGCCAATGTCAAATTCCTTTAGAAGTTCCAAGTCCCAATCTCCGGTATTCCTGTTAAGACGTAGATTAAGCTCTTTTTCCCGCTCAACATCAGGGATATTAAGATAAACAACGGGAACCTCCTTTATATCCAGCTCCTTTGCTATATGAAGCCTAAAGTGGCCACCAATAACCACATTTTCCCGGTTTGGTGCGGAGTTAACGATTAATGGATCTACCAGCCCAAACCTTTCAATACTTTCAGTAAGGTGCGCTACTGCTGAATCCTCCCACTGCCGCGGGTTATACTCAGCCGGGTTAAGCTCTTCTGCTGGAACGTATTCAACTTTAAGATTTGTCTTATCGATCATGGTTTACCTATAAAAAAAACAGGAAACTGAGCTTGCGCTCAAAAATTTCCTGTTACAAGTTACAAAGTATTATTAAATTTTAGGTAATTGGTTAATTAGTTACTGCGTTCGCACACATACTACTCGGCAGTGACTCTATAATACACGATCCCCCTACACCTGTCAAATTCGCCTAGGCTCTCCTGCGTTTAATGTGGTTATTTTCGAGCTTTTGGTTGTGATTAGGGCTTGAAGATATCTATAAACATGTTAGAGTTCTGTTTCGAATCCCGATTCGCTTCCTAGCGGTATCGGGATGAGAAACCAAAAGAAGCGGAAAATTTCTATTTTGATTTCTCCCCCTGAACCACAAGTGGTTCAGGGCTCGAAAAGGGAAATAGATTTATCTTCGAGACTCTCAGGATGTTATTTTTAAGTCGCAACCCGTAACCAAAGTAATAATTCAGGATTTAACCACACTTTTTGCAGGAGAGCCATTCGCCTAAGGAAACTTAAAGGACTTTGTTAAAACCTTATATTTATAGTAAAATGTATCTATTGTGGCGAAGCCTTCCAACACTGGTAAAAACACAGACCTAACATTTATAACCAACGAGGGCGAGAGGAATCTGCTAGAAAGATTTAAAGTCCTCATTAAAGATACAGAGTTTTTTGATGTTTTGGTTGGGTATTTCTATACTAGCGGGTTCCACGCAATTTACAAATCCTTGGAAGACACAGAAAAGATCCGCATTCTCATCGGTATTAGTACTAACCCCGAAACTGCGCTGCTCATCCAGGAAGCCTCACAACTTGAATTTCAATATTCCCATCCCGAAGCCAAAAAACACTTCTCTAATCTTCTTGCCCAGGAAATGGAGCAATCTCCGGATGACCCAGAAATAGAAGAAGGTGTCCGTAAATTCATTGAATGGGCAGCGAAGGGCAAACTAGAAATTAAAGCCTACCCAACAGAAAATCTTCACGCTAAGCTTTATATAATGACATTCAAGAAGGGCGATCGTGATGTGGGGCGGGTAATCACAGGATCAAGCAACTTCACAAAAAGTGGTTTTGCTGACAACTTGGAGTTCAATGTGGAGCTAAAAAAATCAAGTGATTACAATTTTGCAAAAGATAAATTTGAGGAGCTTTGGAAACACGCTGTCGATGTAAGTGATAAGTATGTCGAGACGATACAAAAACGTACATGGCTTAACAATACAATTAAACCTTACGAGCTTTACCTAAAGTTTCTTTACGAATACTTCAAGAGCGATCTTAGTCAACAGGAAGATTTATTCTTTAAGTACACACCTCCAGACTTCAAAAAACTGGAGTACCAAAAACAAGCAGTGTTGAATGCAAAAAAGATCCTAGACTCCTACGGCGGGGTTTTTATTGCCGATGTTGTTGGGCTTGGCAAGACATATGTTGCAGCAATGCTCGCCCAGCAACTAGAAGGTAGAAACCTTGTTTTAGCGCCTCCAACACTTCTAAAAGAAGCAAATCCTGGTTCGTGGAAAAATGTTTTTAAAGATTTCAACGAGGCAGCAACTTTCAAATCAATTGGCAAACTGGAAAGGCTAGCCCTTAAAGGTACAGGTGAATACAAAAACGTTTTCATTGACGAATCGCACCGTTTCCGAAACGAAAGCACACAAACCTACGAATATCTAGCTCAGATTTGCCGGGGAAAAAGAGTAATTCTTGTGACCGCAACACCGCTTAACAACAGACCGCAGGATATTCTTAGCCAGATTAAACTTTTTCAAAAATCACGTAAAAGCACCATTCCCGGGACACCAAATTTGGTAAGATTTTTCTCAAGCCTAGAAGGTCGCCTTAAAGGTTTGGATCGCAAAGAAGATTACGAGAAATATATTGATACTGTCCAACAAAACGGGCGTGAAATTCGGGAAAGAGTACTTAAATATTTAATGGTGCGGCGTACTCGTCATGAGGTACAAAAATATTACGGCGAAGACTTAGAGAAACAAAATTTCAAATTTCCGGATGTAGCGGAGCCAGAACAGATCTTCTACCAGCTAAACAGTCAAGAGGACAAAATATTCAGTAGAACCGTGGAATTAATTGCTCAAGAATTTAATTACGCTCGCTACATGCCAATGCTTTATTACGAGGGAGAGGACAAGGATTTCGAGGAGCAGGGTCAAAAAAACATGGGCCGGTTTATGAAAATACTTCTCATTAAAAGACTAGAGAGCAGTTTCTATGCATTTCGGAAGTCTCTTGAGCGATTTATTTATTCCTATGAGCAATTCTTAGAAGCTTATAAGGATGGTGAAGTTTACGTTAGCAAAAAATATATCAATAAAATTTTTGAGCTTCTGGAAAATGACGACGATGCAGAAATACAAAGGCTTATTGACAAAGACAAAGCCAAAAGATATAGCAGTAAGGATTTTGACCCGGCTCTAAAAGAAAAATTGGAAGCAGATTTGGAAATTCTAAACCAAATCCAAACCATGTGGCGAAAGGTAAACCGTGATCCCAAACTAGAAGAGTTTATTGAATTACTTAAATCTAATCAATTGCTTAGTGAAAACAAACTAATTGTCTTCTCGGAATCCAAAGAAACAGCAGAGTACCTGGAAAAGAACCTTAGCCAAGTATTCCCAGAAAAAGTTCTGCTTTTTACTGGGGGTTCCAGCGCCAGTGTTCGGGAAAAAGTTATTGAAAATTTTGATGCCCGTGCCCGCTATCCTAAAGACAATTACCGGATTTTAATCAGTACCGAAGTTCTCTCTGAAGGTGTGAACCTACACCGTTCCAATGTAGTTATAAATTACGATATTCCTTGGAACCCCACCCGCCTAATGCAGAGGGCCGGGCGCATTAACCGCGTCGATACAACGTTTGAAAAGATTTATACTTACAGTTTCTTTCCCACCAGCCAGGCAAACACAGAAATTAAGCTAAAAGAAGCCGCTGAGTACAAAATCCAAATGTTTATTGAGATGCTTGGTAACGATGCGCGCCTGTTAACCGAAGGGGAGGAAATAAAATCCCACGACCTATTTGAGCAGTTGAGCCGCAAGGAAACTATTACCGGTGAAGACCAAGAAGAGGAAAGCGAATTAAAATATCTAGAAACAATCCGTGATATTCGCGATGATGACCCCGATCTCTTTGAAAAGGTAAAGCGGTTGCCTAAAAAAGCAAGGACAGCAAGGAAAATGGAAACAAGAGAGATAGACGCACTTCTATCTTTTATGCGCAAAGGTCGCTTAGAGAAGTTCTATTTAACAGACCAAGCAGAAACCCAAGAATTGGATTTCTTCCAAGCCGCCAATATATTGGAAATTGATCCTAAAACACCGCGAGAAAATGTTGGTGAGCATTATTATGACTACCTAGCTCGGAATAAAGAGGAATTCCGGTTTGCGACAACAGAAGAAGCAATAGAGTTAGCTAAGAAAAAAGGTGGAAGAGACAGCGCAACCAAAGTCATGCAAATTCTAAGCTCCAAACCAATAAAGCAGTACAAAGGTTTTACAGAGGAAGATGAACAATACATTCGTGATACGGTCCGTCTTTTGCAAGAAGGCGGCTTGCCCAAACAGACCACAAAAACATTGGCTAGAGAACTTGACGAAGAGCTAAAAAATAGTGGTATTGATCCTTTGAAACTTTTGGCAGTGCTAAGAAAAAACATTGCCCCCGAATTCTTTAAAGAAACTTTAGCCGAAAGCAGCGCCCAAACAGCCGGGCCGCGGGAAGTAATCCTTTCCGAATATTTAGTTAGTAGTGAATGAAAAAAGAATCAGCAAAACAATTAGTAACAGAAACCTTCGACAGCTCCTTTGAAAAGGAGAAATTCACCTATTTTATTAAAAACCTCTTCAAGTCCATTGATCCTGCTACTTTTACCTATCGCGGAAACACTATCCGCAAATCCTATCAGGAATACATCAAAACTTTAACCAGAGTTGGTAAGTACCCCGATCCAAAAGGCAACAAACTAGATATCCTTATTGTACAACTGCAAAAAGAAACTTCACTAGAAAGAGCGCGGACAATGCAACGTAACTTTGTTGCTTGGTACCTTAGCAGCAGTCGTAGTTATGCCAAAGACGCGGCAGTGGTTGCTTTCGTTGCTCCGAACCAAGAAGATTGGCGTTTTTCTTTAGTTAAAATGGAGTACGATTTGGATCAAACTAGCGAAGGTAACGTTAAAATAAAAAAGGAGCTAACTCCGGCAAGGCGGTGGTCTTTTCTGGTTGGCGAACACGAAAATACACATACTGCTAGAAAACAACTTCTGCCTCTCCTAACAAGCGAAGAAAAACCTAGCCTTACAGACTTGGAAGACGCTTTTGACATTGAAGTTGTTACCAAGGAATTCTTTGAAAAATACCGCAAACTTTACCATAAGGTTAAAGATGCTTTAGACAAAGTTTCAAAAGAAAATGAGGCGGTAAAAAAAGACTTTGAAGATAAAAATGTAGATACGGTAGATTTCGCCAAAAAGTTGCTTGGCCAAATTGTTTTCCTTTACTTTCTACAAAAGAAGGGTTGGTTTGGAGTATCCCGTGATGCAGATTGGGGTACGGGACCAAAAGATTTCCTCCGCCGTTTATTTGAGGGTAAGCTCGCCGATTACGATAACTTTTTTAACGATATATTGGAACCGCTCTTCTACGAAGCCCTAGCTGTGGAACGGCCGGATGATTACTACAGCCGCTTTAACTGCAAAATTCCTTTCCTGAACGGAGGTTTGTTTGACCCTATTTTTGATTATGATTGGGTGCACACCGATATAAATTTATCCAACGAGTTATTTTCCAACAAAGAGGAAACAAAAGAAGGAGATATAGGCACAGGGATTTTAGATATCTTTGACCGTTATAACTTTACAGTTAAAGAAGACGAGCCTCTAGAAAAGGAAGTAGCAATTGACCCCGAAATGTTGGGGAAAGTATTTGAAAATCTGTTAGAAGTGGAGGATAGAAAATCTAAAGGAACTTACTACACCCCGCGGGAAATTGTTCACTATATGTGCCAAGAAAGCTTAATCAACTACTTGGCAACGGAACTTGCCGAAGAATTGGGAAGCGTTAAAGAGGACGAACTAAAAGAAGCTGTTCGCGTGTTGGTGGAACACGGAGAATCATTGATAGAGCACGAAAAACAGGTGGAAAAGCAGAACGAAGAAACGGAAACCTATACCTCCAAAATGCCAAAACTCGTTAAGGAAAATGCAGATTTCATTGACGAAAAGTTAGCAGAGATAAAAGTGTGTGACCCTGCTGTTGGTTCCGGTGCTTTTCCTGTAGGTATGATGAAGGAAATTGTTAGCGCCCGCCGTGCCCTCACTCCTTTTATTGATGATGGAGACCGCACTACCTACGAATTTAAACGACATGCAATCCAAAACTCCCTTTACGGTGTGGATATTGACCCTGGTGCAGTAGAAATTGCCAAACTCCGTCTTTGGCTTTCCCTAATTGTAGATGAAGAAAGCCGTCACAATATCCGCGCTCTTCCTAATTTGGACTACAAAATCATGCAGGGCAATAGTCTTCTTAGTGAGTACGAGGGGGTTAAGCTCGATATTGATGGTGAGGACGAACCAGAACAAGGAAAATTTGAAGTGGTAAAAACAGAAACGGAAAAATTAACTGACCGATTGCAAGAGCTAAGAAATAAGTTCTTCAAAGCAAAACACAAATCTGAAAAGGACAAGCTAAAAAAACAAATTGAGGATTTAACCTGGGACTTGATAGAAACAGCGCTCAAAGAAAAAGGGAAAGAAAACAAGTTGGAAGAGATAAAAGAATTCAAAAAATCCAACACTAGACCATTCTTTCTCTGGCACATCAACTTTTCTGAAGTTTTTGAAGACCGGGGTGGGTTCGATATTGTCATTGGTAACCCACCTTACCTGCGAATTCAAGGTATTAAAAAATCGACACCCGAATTGACAGATATATACAAAAACAAATATGAAACAGCGACTGGTTCTTATGATTTATATGTATTATTTACAGAAAAAGGTTTTATGCTACTCAATAGACAAGGTGTATTAAACTACATAATGCCCCACAAATGGATTAACTCTCGGTTTGGAAGAGGCCTAAGGGAATTTACACTTCGAGAAGGTTCCGTCAAAAAGCTTATTTCGTTTGGTTCCAATCAAGTTTTCAACGTTTCAAATTATACCTCTCTAATTTGGATTTCTCCAAAACCCTTTGAAGAAATCAAATACAAAGAGATTAAGGAAGCTCTACCTAAAGCTGAAAATATAGGAAAGGCCCTTAACAATCTGAAGGAGAATCAGTTTTCTGTTATTGATAATAAATGGCTAAAAAAGGAAGCCTGGATACTCACAGGGAAAGATGCAATAAAAGTAATAAAAAAAATTAATATACAACCCTTGAGTGTAGGTGCTGTATTCGCCAGAGTTTCTCAGGGAATTGCATCCGGTAAAGAATCGGTATTCTTCTTGGAAGACTGTACAGTTAAAAACCAAGAAACTACAGGATTTTCTGCGGAATTACAGTCAAGAGTGACAATCGAAAGAGCACTACTAAAACCTATTTTGAAAGGAAAAGATGTCGACAAATACAAGCCGTTGGAAGCCTCTCACTATACTATCTTTCCATATCATTTTGAAAAGGGTAAAACGAGGGGGGTAACTGAAAAGTTTTTAAAAACAAGATTTCCGTTAGGCTATTCCTACTTGAAAAAAAACGAAACAGTACTACGAGCGAGAGAGAATAGACGATTTGATAATAACAAAGAGTGGTTTCTCTATAGTAGAAAGCAGGGTATCACGGATATAGAACGTCCAAAAATAATAACACCGGAAATATCTTTGGGAACTAGTATGTCTTTCGATTCCAAAGGCAAATATTATCACAACACAAAGTGTTATAGCCTAGTCAAGAAGAATAATATCCAACATAGTTATCTTGGATTATTAGGGATTCTCAATTCCAAACTCCTCTGGTTCTTTATTAAGACCACTGGGTACGTTCTTAGAGGGGGGTACTATACTTTCTCATCAAAATACCTTGAGCCTTTTCCCTTGCCACAATTAGATAGACAGACCGCAAAAAAAATTGAACCTTTGGTTGACAAAATTATCAAAAAGAAAAAACAAAACTCCAACTCAAATACTAAAGATTTAGAAACTCAAATTGACCAGTTAGTTTACAAACTCTACAACCTAACACCGGAGGAAATTGGAATTGTGGAAGGGAGTACAAATTGACCAATTTTACTAAACAGGAAGAAATCGAATTCCTTAAAGGCTACGTTAAATTATCCCCTAAAGCAAGGATACTAGAGTTAGAGGCCCTGTGGGATAAGGCAGTAGATATGGAACCCTGTAACGAAAGGGCGCTACTGTACCTTCTCGCAATAGAAGCCTTCTTTATGCAACAGGAAACACTTTACAAATTTCTAAAAGCGACTAAATCCGCTGCAGATGGAAAGAATTACTTGAGCACGCTTATAAACACGAAGTTTAATCCAGAACAAGATACGGCAAGAATATCCAAAGCGGAAGATTTAGGTATTCAGTTCCCGACAGAGTTAGAAAAACCGGAAAAGGAAAGAATCGAGAAAGGAATTAATAATATAATCAAAACCTGCAAAGATTTGGTAGAACCAAACGAAAATTTATCCCCTCTCTACTATGTACTCAAACATGGTTTTCTTATTTACGAAGTAGACGGAGGTTTACAACCGTTAATGCATAGTGAAAAAAATAAAAGATTTTTTGAGTATCTCAACAACCAAACCACGGGTGAGCAAGAAAACGCCCTTCAGAAAAACGATTTCAGCCACTTGATCGATTTAACCCGGAGATTGGCCTACGCGATACAAGATATTATAGCAATCCGATTAATACAACTTGGAGTAACAACTTTGTAGAAGATTTATTAGATGGGAAAACACGAAGAACAAATCGATTAATTAATTTACAAACTATACAACCTCTCACCGGAGGAAATTAAGATTATAGAGAGCAGCAAAGATGAATAAATACTATTTAGGTAAGCAATGGAGTTTTCTCAAATTTAGCGAACTAGGGGAGGAGGATTTTAATCGATTGTGTTTACGCCTCCTACGTTCTGAGATATCACCTGACGTTCAACCTACTAATAAAGTAGGAAGGGATAATAAGTGCGATGCTTTTTTGATAGCAGGTGAAAATAAATACGATTGGGAGGGGATTTGGTGGTTTCAGTTTAAATACAGAGATCATGGGAGAAACGACAATAATAAACTCAAGAGCAAGTTTAAAAGTGAATTATTAAAAGAATTAGATGGGGTTATCAAAAAGAAACCTTTGCCTAAAAACTACATCCTAATCACACCTGTTGAATTAAGCGGCAAGGATTGGACTGAGTGGTACCATGAAAACATATTAGAAAATTACACACCTCACATTCCGCGAATCAGAGTTTGGGATTTCT
The DNA here is from genome assembly GCA_034659915.1 of Patescibacteria group bacterium. Taxonomy (NCBI): domain Bacteria; species Patescibacteria group bacterium. The sequence continues at coordinate 16,897 of JAYEID010000022.1, read as the reverse complement.
CAAAGATTAATAGCCTACTAGATCAATATACGGCTGTTAAATATGATTTCGAGCAGTTACTTGCGGGAGGACAACTACCAACAGCTCCCATAGGAGTCCTTGGGCAACCACGTCATATTTTGACAGACAAAAACGTTTTCTTTCATGAGAAACTCTCATTTTTACTCAAGTTTATTAAGAATAAAGGTGGAGTCGTTAGCAAGAAAGAGAAAAAGATAACCTTACACATCATTAAAGATGATAGAAAACTAGCTTGGCATTTTCTGAGAAATTTATCGAAGCTAAACAAGGCAGAATGGTTTCCAAGAATAAAGGAGAATGTGATTAGATCGATTGTGGAGCAAGATGAAGATGGTACTGTTAAATTCCAGCTTCTTAACTACTTTGAAACATGCGCGCCCGAATATTCAGACGAGATTTTGCCTCTTATCGTAGAACTCGAAAAAAATACAAAGAACTACAACATCTTATCCAGTTTAGTCAAATCGCTTGGCAAGATGCAACCTAAGGACAAGCAAAATATCGAATTGCTATGGGAGATTTTTTCACGTGTGGCGGAGCACCAACATCCTTGGGTTAGGCGGGAAGTTCCAAAAGCTGTACTAACCTTTGTTGATGTGAATATCGCCAAAGTCTTAGAGATACTTAAAAAAGTATTTCTCTATGCGCCACCTCAGCAGGATGTTACTCAGGGTGGTCCTACCCTCGCTTTAACCTTTCAAGGCAGAGACAATGAAAATTGGGTTTTTGAAGAAACAATAAAGGCTTTAAGCGAGTTGTTGAATAACTCCGCATACGCTGATAAAGCAATCGACTTAGCAATCGAGGTAGAGCTAATGGCCCTGGAATCAGAATATGGTAATCATTCTGATGAGCTTAGAATAATTCGCGATTATTCTTATATCTGGCTTGCTGATAAATCATTTGAAAATTTAGAATACAATCACAACAGAAAAGAACGAATAGCACTGGAGATTGAAAAAGCATTAGATAAGCTTTCTAAATCAAATAAGAAGCGAGCTTCCCAAATTATTGAAAAATTACTTAATGCAAATTATGAAGTCTTTTACTTGATCTCTTTTAGAACTTTACAAAAGCACACACTAAAGCTTAATAGCGATACAAGATCAGATTTAGATATAATCTCCAAAGAACTCGAGTTAAAAGAAAAAGTCGAAAGACCTCCTATTGTAGCGTCTTCGTGGGAGGAACCAACGTCGAAACCGACCGTCAAGGAGTTACAAAGCGAGTGCAATAGTGAACTGGTACAACGGATGATTGACCATACATCAGGAGAAGTATCCGAACCTTACGATTTAAGCTCAGCCTTTGCCGATTTAATAACTCAAGACCCAAACAGACTTAAAGAATTACTTTCAGAGATGAGAGGTAAAAAAATTGATCCACATTTTGCAAGCGGAATGGTAAAAGCGTACATACAAGAAAAACCGAAGGATATTACCGGAATCAGTGGATTATTACCATTATTATCATCAGAAGACATATGGGCAAGGATGGAACTCGCTAGACATTTTGACGGTATTTGCCAGAAACCAGATATACAAGATTATGAAGATGCTACGCTCGGAAAAATCAAAGAATCCCTACTTAGTTTATCTAAAGATTCCGACCCAGTACACGATAGAGCAATACAATCTAATGGTTATCGACCAGACGATGCTATAATTAAAGGGATTAATTCCGTTCGAGGTAAGGCAACCGAGGCCCTTGTTGCTTTTTACCATTATTTCCCTGAGGATAGCGAAATTGCCGCAAGGTTGGAGGAATTAGCAAAAGATACTACAAACGCTGTAAAGGCGACTCTTATTTATAACCTTAAATACTTAATTGGTAAAGATTACTCTCTATGCAAAAGAATTATTAATAATTTTAAAGATGCTAGAATTGCAGAGATCGATTTCCCTCTTATTCAGTTCTTCGCCAACTTAGACTGTAAGAAGTTTATTGAACAACAAAGTTTTATAAAGTCCTTGTTTGAGAACGAAGATGAGAAAATTAACGAAAATCTTGGTGAGTTAATAGCGTACAAATATGCTAGTTGCTGTGAAATACAGGACTTGGTTGACGAAGTTGTAGGAGGAAGAAAAGGAACCCAGACTACACAACACTCTTTGGCATTTGTTTTTGAATCGCAATTACCAAGTATGATAAAGGACGATAAAGGAACTAAGGTTGCGCGATATCTCAAAGAGCTCCTTAAACCTCAAAATAGCTTTGAAGTTGTTGAACGGGCTTCTTTTCTGTTTGAAAGAGATGAAATTAAACCAAAGCACTTTAAGTTCTTAGACGAAAATGGATTAGTTGCACAATTAATTAAGAACACAAAGAACGTGCCTGCACAATCTCATTTAATAAATTATTTTTCAAGATGTATTGAAGTTGATGTTGAAAAAGAACGATGCCTCGAAATACTTAACAACCAGGTAGCGGAAGTAGAACCATTGCTAAGCGATTCCCTGATAGCTAAAAAGATAGCCAATATAGTAGAAAAGCTAATGGAAAGCGATTTGGACACCGTCTCCAGAGAATATTTAATAAATATATTTGATAAAGGTTTAGAACGTGGTTGGGATGAATTTTATTCGCTATATTTTGAATACGAAGATTTCTGGTACGGAACCGCAGAGAATACAAGTAATTATAATAATTTGTAATCTTATTATTCTAAGGGCAATGAGCAAAATCCCGCAGTAACTTCTTAAAACGTTCTCAAGCCGCCCCAGAATTCTGTGTGATAGAATAGTTTTAATGGAATTAACAACAAAGAAAATATTCTTAATCTCTCTAATTATTCCCGCCGTTGTCGGCGGGTTTTTGTTTCGGGAGAGTTTAAAGAGCTTTCTAGTAGATACTATCTATTACGAAAATATAAATCCAAAAGCGGGTGCATTGCATCTAGAAAAGAAGTACCGCAAAAATTACATTGGCGCGGAGGAAGCTTCACAGGATGCTGATTTTGCAATTGTAAATATGGTCAGCAAATTACAGAACCTTACGGAAGTGCAAGGATATATAGATGATTTTATTACCCATATGGATGAAAGAAACTCGGCATACAAAGAGATGCTAAGAATCGGTAAAGAGCAGAAAAAACTCAAACTGGCAAAAGAATACTCCGAATTCCTTGAACGGCGGAAAAGAGCCGACGAAAAGGATTACGAAGCTTTCCAAGCCTACAGAAACGGTATGGAGCCAACATTCCGGGGAATGATGGAGATCTTCAAGTTTTTTAATATTCGAGCTGAGCTTATGAGTAATTTGTTAGCTATTGTTGGTGGCGGACCTGTGGAAACTATATCCGAAAAATTTGCTTCCTACGCAATGACGCGCGCTAATTTGATTACGCAGTTCAATACTATTGAAGTTTTATACAACAACGGAACTTACGAGGAAGAATTGTTCCAGAAAATAAAAGAAAACAAGGAAAACCTTCTGACGCTGGACACAATTATTGCCGATTTGAAAGAAGCGGATCCGGAGAAAATCCAAAGCAAAACTGATGAGCATATGGAAATCTTAGAATCCCTTCTGGAACAAAAATCTGGTATTGAAGAAGGAATGTTTGCCTGGTCAAAAACAAACCGGGAAACCTTTGGAGAAGAACAGGATAGGTTACACAAAGAAGCTCGCAGTTTATATCAGGAAGCTTATAATTATGCAGAAAACAACGATTTAGTTATTCTAAAAGCATGGCCAGATAAACTTCCAGGCGACTTCTCGATTGAAGAAACTACGAATTAGAGACTTAAACGGTAGAAGGATAAAGCTTATCAACCTCAACTTCCAAACCTTTTGCTACTTTAAATAGTGTGTAGGAGGATGGAGTTCTCTTGGCAGTTTCAATTAAGTTAATGTAAGTTCTGTAGAAACCGCACTTATGCGAGAGCTCATCCTGAGTCAAGCCTCTTTCCTGCCTCAATTCCCTAATATTATCACCTACAATCTGTGTGAATCTTTTCTTGCTAAGCATAATTTTATTGTTAGCTAATTCGCACAATAGTAAAACGCACAGGTAGTAAGTATTTGCTTTACAATTGTTGTTCTGTAAGCTAGGATGTAATTGCTAGCCCGTTAGTAACTTAGAGATTACACAATCTAATTGGTAGGGCTCCCGTTTTATAACAAAGGCAGCAGAAAAGCGAAGCTTAAAGGGCGCTTTGGAAACTTAGTTTATAATCAAAATGAAAATACTCAAACGCGAAAAGAATAACAAAAAATGGGAAGCTTACAACCAGCGTGGATACAGGAACGAGGCTGAATTGCAAGAAATAATTTACGAAGACCCTAGTATTATTCCCATTCACGAAATAAGTGAGGATAGAAAGGAAATAAAAGTTGCAATTAAAGAATTTGGTCTACCGGGAGCGGGTTCCTCGGATATTATTGGTATTGATGAGGATGGAAAAATAACAATAATTGAAGCTAAACTCGCCGCTAACGCCGAAATAAGAAGAAAAGTAATTGGGCAAATTCTAGATTACGCAGCTTTTCTTTGGAAAAAAACTTATGAGCAATTTGACGCTATGGTTGAAGAAAAGAAAGGGAACCCACTCTTGGACTTAATGGCGGATTTAATAGAAGATGAAGAGTGGTCCGAGGAAGAATTCCGCAAAGCGATTGGTAATAATTTATATAACGGTGATTTCTCACTTTTCATTCTGGTAGACGATGTAGATGACAGCCTAAAAAGAATATTGGAATTCATAAATTCCAGTAGTTTCTCTGGACCTCAAATCTATGCCCTTGCCGCACGATATTTTAAAGATTCAGAAGATAGCGAATTTTTAGTTCCTCAAATTCATGGCGTAAACATTAAACAAACAGAAGCGCGTGAAGAACAACCCTCGAAAAGGAAAAAATGGGATAAGGATAGCTTCTTTAACGAACTAGCAAAAAATATTAATTCAGATGCTTTTTCTTTATCAAAGAAGTTGTTTAAAGGCGTGGAAAGCCTGGGTGAAATAAGCTTTGGTACGGGAGCAGTGACTGGTTCTTACACACTAAAGTTCCCGTATAAAGATGATTTAGTAACAATTATGCACGGGTGGTCGGATGGAAGAGTCGAAGCCGTAAGCGGTTATTTTTATTACGATGACAACTTATCTAATTTGGCCAAAAATATGGCCGGAAGGTGTTAGATAAAATTAAAACCGCGGAGTTTAAACAAAGCAAAAGTTGGGATTACGTCAATGTAGATATTGAGACCTTAAAAGAGGAGGATATTGAGACTTTGATTTGTCTATACCAAGAAATAAAAAAAGAACTAATTTAATACATAAGTTCTAAGCCCCACGGTCAGAAAGTTCAAAATCTAAAATGAAGCCTGAATTAAGCCGCAGAGTTGGAAAATTAATGATGGTCGAGCCTATTCTTGGTCTTGGCATGGAAAGTAGAAAAGACTTTGTTGATTCTGTTGCGAACGCCAGTAAATTTTCAGAATTGCCACAAGAGCATCAGAAATTAATTACACAGGCAGAAGCGAATCTCAACAAGGGAGCAGATCTAATTGAATATTTACGCAACCTTAAAGTGAGCCAAGACATTGTTACCGCTCAGCGCGGATCGGAAGAGAATGTAAAGATTAAGTTTGTTTTACCGCTATTAAGATTCTTAGGCTACGACACTTCAAAAGATCTCTTTTTTGAGCTCAACCAGGCTGATGTTGTGGTCTTGGGAAAGGATAGTAAACCCCTCTTAATTGTAGAAGTAAAATCCTGGGAGGAGCCCGTCGAGAAATACTTAGATCAATGTCTGGAATATACGTTGAAGCTTGAAACCCCTTGGGTATTAATTACCTCTGGCCGAACTTCCAAACTTTATTCTGCACTTATTAATCCCAAAGATTTGAAAAAAACTAAACCCTTAATTCAGTTTAACTTCAATGAATTAGAATCCCAAAGGGGAAGAGAAATTCTTAAAGAGTTAGAGAGTCTTTTGTCCAAGGAAAATCTAAACAATAGCTCTAATAAGCTGGAAAAAATTAGTGCTAATCGTATTGGGACTAATTTAAAAACAGCGTGGGGAAAATTCCAAACCGCCACTGACAATTATAAAAGCGTAACTAAAACCTACAGAATAACAGAGAAGGAATTCGATAAATTGGCACATAACCACGACGATAACGTAAGAGAAGCCTTGCTCTATCTCAAAGCATTTATTAAAGATCTCGCAAAGAAATACAATAATCTTTACGTTAGATACCGGAGCAAAGAACTCGGGATAGAATATTTAGATACCAGTAACCCAAGACCTAAAAAGCTTGGCCTGTTTGGAATATATCCGGAGGGCGCGCACATTGCTTTTGGTTTTGTTAATTTTGAAAAACTGGGATTAAATGAGGGAACAATAAAAAAACTCGACGACTTTTCAAGGACTATTGAGAATATAGAGCAAGCTAAAGAGCTAGAAAAACTAATTCTAAATTGCTTTAGTGAACTATAAAATGTCTATTGTTATAACTAAGAACGGAAAAAACGCTGTAATTACTGAAAGTAAAAGTTTTGGCAAAGAAAGCAAATTGCAGGAATATATTTATGAAAATCCCGAAAGTATTCCTTTGTACGAAATAAAAGAAGATATTCGTCTATTGATTCTTGCTAGGGAGTTTAATACCACTAGCGGTCCAATTGATGCTGTAGGTATTGATAAAGAAGGCGAGATTTATTTAATTGAAACAAAACTTTATAAAAATACCGATAAGCGCAAAGTAGTTGCGCAAGTACTTGATTACGGAGCTGCTCTTTGGGCTCACTTCCGAAATCGCGAGGATTTCCTGAACGAACTTGCAAATCACGTTACAAAGGACTTGAATGAACCTCTTCACACTCGTATTCGTAATTTCTACGGACTTTCTGAGGAGGATACAACTACGGTTTTGGACACTGTGGGACAGAATATTATAGATGGGAACTATCGATTTGTTGTTTTGATGGATGCATTAGACAATCGGTTAAAGGACCTTATTTTGTTTGTCAATCAGAATAGCGAATTTACTATTTACGCCGTGGAATTGGAATATTACAAACATGAAGAGTTTGAAATTATTATCCCCAAACTTTTTGGAAGTGAGGTAAAAAAGGACATCGGTAAATCTCGCCGCCATACAAAGATCCCAAGCGATGACGAGTTTATTACTGCCTACAAGGGTCGCTCGGAACAAGGAAAAGTTAAAGATCTTCTGGCCCTTTACAACCAATTAGCATCAGGCAAATGTATAATTGATCAACTGGAAGTCAAGAAGACCCCTAAGTTTGTCTATTTTCAATTTGAATTTGAGTCGGAAAACAAAGTGCAATTTAATTTAGGAATCGAGCCGGATTATGAAGGTGGCGGGTTGCAGTGTTGGTGCAGTAAGGAATTGGAACAGAAAATTAAAAAGTTAATTAAAGATAAGTTTTCTAATACCGAGGTTCTTGATGATTTACAAACATCGTATGGAAAAGTAACGAAAACACCTCTATCCGACTACTCAACAGATAAATTTAAAGTGCTACTTGAAAATATTACCTATATTGAAAACTAAATTATTTTCCCACACAGATGGAAAAATATTTAAAATTGCCACAACATTACGAAGATAAATACGATCTTCAAACCATAGAAATTTGTATTCAATGGGTACAAACCCTCCAAGAAAAGCTTTCCGAACTGAAAGAAGAATCAACAAGTCAGGATATTAAAAAAGATAAGCTGGAAACAGATTGGTCCAGAATGACTAACTTAGTTATCCACTCCGTAAAGTTGGAAAGGTTTAAGAACAGGCAAGAAACACTGGATCTTTGGATTTCGGAAGATAAGGCCAAACAGGATCATTTTGATAATGCTACCCCCGCCGAACTCTACTGCCCTGAGTGCGATGTTCTGATGAAGCCGACGCTCAAAACACTTCAGGACCTTGCAAACAAACCCCTAAAAGTACTATTTCTCCACGAATGTCCTAAATGCAATTACCGAGAAGGTTATTTTGATAATGGCCAGAAGTACGAAAGCACACCAGAAATCTGTGAAAAATGCGAGAACGAAATAAAAGTAAGTATCACGACAGATGAAAAAGAAGATAAAACGATTTGGAAGTACGCGTGTAGCGGTTGTGATTACAATAAATCCGAGGTTGAAGATCACCACAAATGGCAAGCAGAACGGGAACAAGAGGAGAAGAGAGGTAAAGAATTACTTGCAAAATACAGATCAGAGTTTTGCTTTACAGAGGAAGAAGGGAACGAAGCAGTTGTGCACATGACGCAAGTTGCGAATTTCATGGAAAGCGTTAAAGAACAAGAGAAGAAAGAAGCAGATCCCGCTTACCAAAAAGCAAAACAACTCGAAAAGCTAACAGTTGTCGAATTACATGAACTTCTTGGTAAAGCTCTGGCCAAAGAGCAGTTTATTAACCTCCAACTCGAAAGACCAGAAATAGGAAAATACGTCGTTGTTCCCTTCACTGCCCAGGAGGCTAATCCCAATCGCGAGGAGTATGATAGTAGAAATCAGCTGAAAAAGCTTGTTAAAATAACCCTAGATGGTACGAATTGGAAATTAATGAGTGACGGAGTGTCTTACAGGGTTGGGTATTTGAGCGGGCGGTTGAGGTGTTATGAAACAGAAGAAGATTTAGTAAAAATCGTAAAGTGACGGAGACAAAATATGTGTAAACAGGAAAAGCTGATTTATATAGAGAATTACTTAAAGACATACTTCGACGAAATGATTCTTGAGGACCTAAAAAAGATGAGGGGAAGTGATTTGTGCTTTACTATACCGTATATTCTTTTGGTAAGTGCGGGTATAGACTTTCTCGGCGGCTTAGAAAAAGGTTTTTATAAAATTAATAAAAGAGGTGAAAAAATAGGCAATAGCTCAGAGAGATCGAGGTCCTTTATAAAAAACTGGATGGGGAGAGTTAATACATTGTACGGAGAACAATGGGTGGCTAAAGTTATTTACGGCGCGGTTAGGTGTGGAGCTGTTCATCAAGCGATTTTCAAAAAAGGAGTTGAAGCTTACTCCGGAGTTGATTTTCAAGATAAACATCTGTATGTCAGGATTAATCCAACTAGTAAAGAGCGGGTTTTTATACACGCCTTGCAGTTTGCGGATGATTTTATAAAAGCTCAAAAGATTTTTAGGGAAGAATATATTAAGAAAGATATTGATGATGTTCATAGAAGATTAGCTGAACTGCTAAAAGGAGAAATGGCAAACTTACCTGATTTAATAGAAAGTTTGAAAAAGAAAGGATTTGTGTTTAGTGATGAAGTCGTTCCAAGTCCTTCATCTGCTCCGGAAGAATAAAAGAATGAAGCAATTTAATCTATCAGGAATAAGGGGTTAGTTATTCATGACGAACAAACCCAGCAAAAAACATCACTATCTCCCCCGACATTACCTCAAAGGCTTTACTAATAGCGGTGGTACTTTCTTTGTTTACGATAAGCGAAATAGGAGTATTTTCGAAACTACTCCTGATGCTGTATTCTTTGAAAATAACCTCAATACTGTAAGTTTTCCCGGAGGAAAAAAGTCAGACTTTTTGGAAAGTGCATATACACATGTTGAAAGTGAGTCGTGGGCCACGTTCGACAAAATCAGGAAGTCATCCAGCATTACCGAAATCGACCTCTTGGACAAGATGAGCCTTTTCTTCTTTATACTCTGCCTACATTGGAGATTACCGACCAATATTGGAGCTGTAGAAAATCTTTCAAGCATCGCTTTTAATAAGGACCATACGCTTAACTACTTTTCTGTAGTTAACAAAAATGGTAAAAAGGCACCTGAAGAGATCTTGAGTGCAATAAAAAATTCCCAAGCTTTCAAAAAATCGTTGAAACTCGTACTACCCTTTGCGCCATTTTATGGAGACAATTCTTGGGATGACAGTATCGGAAGATGGCGTTTCCTTTATCCCGCGGACGGTAAGAGCTGGTACATTGTGGGTGATAACCCAATAGTAACCAGAGGTATCGACGACCGCGACCCTCTTAAATGTCTAAAAGAGTTTGTTTTTCCAGTTTCGGGCGAGGTGCTACTTGTCAATACGAATCCCCCAATTGATCAAGGATTTCCGCCAGAACTAGCAATGGAGTTTAATATGGCAATTATCGAAAGAGCGGAAAGATTCGTTGCTAGCCCACGCAGGGATTGGCTAGAAGCTTTGGTCACGTACTATAAATTTTACGAGAGTTTCGATAAAACCGATACTATAATCCCTAATTTTTTTGAAGGGTTTCACTCTGGTGTTTTCCGGTAGATAGGGTGTACCAAACTACATCAGGTAATTTTAGGACTCCCTTTTTTATACTGTCTCATTTGTCTCGTTTCGCCCCAGAGGGTAAAATAGGTTCTAGACCAATCTGCTCAACCATGAACCACGTTCTGCCATGACACTCATCGAAGTTCGTAGCAAGCCACCTCGTGTGGCGTAGCCATAACCCTTACATGGTTCATGCCCTAAATCCCATGTGGTTTAGGGCAGCTTGCAACATTTAGGTGCGCTGAGCGCACCAACCACCCCACTTCGCTCCCACCAGCTGGCGGAGCTTTGCGGAGCAAGCTTTCCTTCGCCAAAACTTCTTAAAGCTTTTAAACAAGACCCTGTGGTATAATTCTTTACAACTATGTATAGGCTGGATCTAGAACTTCCTACAATGCCAAATTGCTACCCTAACCCCAATTCAAATTACAGCGCCCTTAAATAAAAATGACCAAAGTTTTTCTTATTGAAAAAGACAAAGACTTACAAGAATATCTAAGTGACGTTCTCTCTGAGAATGGGTATCAAGTGCAGGTAGCAAAACAAGGAAGTGAAGCTCTTAACCAAATTGAAAACCAACAACCAGATTTAGTACTCATTGATCTTGAGCTAGACGACATTAAGGGTGAAGAAGTCTGCCTAAGTATAAAAAGAAAAAAACCAGACTTACCTATAATCCTTATTCTTAAGGAGCAAGAAGCCGAAAAAATAATTGAAAAGTTCAAATGTGGTGCTAACGACTTTGTCCTCAAACCAATAAACACAAAGGACTTACTGCTTCGAATCAATGCAAGGCTTACACCACAAGAAACAATTACAGGAAAACTGCAAGTAGGAAATCTTACCTTAGACAAAAAGACACATGAGGTAAAAAGAGGTGAAAAAGAAATAGAGCTTACACCACGAGAATTTAAGTTACTTCAATTATTAATGGAACACGAAGAACAAGTTCTAAGCCGTGAGTTTATACTCAATCGTATCTGGTCTTATCCACAAGATGTGGAAAGCAGGGTAGTCGATGTTTACGTTGGCTATTTAAGAGATAAAATTGATAAGGGTTTTGACAAAAAACTGATTCACACTATTCGTGGGTTTGGGTATAAAATAAAAGAATAAGCTTTTACATTTTTCTTACCTAGTCTTAAAATTACTTTGAAAGCACCCTGATAGTGTCAAATTTAGCATCTAGTAAAACTAAATCCAGAAAGGGGGTGAATTAAATGTCAGCACTAGTAAACCCATTTGTGAGCGCATCACAGCAGTTTGTTTCCCAATTAGGCATTATTGTGCCAAAAATCTTAGTTGCAATAATAATTTGGCTTATTGGTTCGTACGCAATCAATCTACTTGCCCGCATAATTAAGAAAATTAATATAAGGGGTACTTCCTGGGATAGTAAAATCATTGATTTCGCTATCCAAATAGTAAAGCCGCTGGGAAAGTTTATTCTTATTCTAGTAATTATGGATTACTTGCAAATTGCAAGCCAAGTTGTAGGCGCAATAGCACAAGGATTATCTCTAACTATTGCATTGGCCTTGGGAATATCATTTGGGAAAGCACTTGAGGATGATGCAAAAAACATTGTCGAGTGGAGTAAGAATAAATTCCAAGCGTAACCATTAACCCATGATTAAAGTTGGAACATCAGGGTGGCTTTATAGCCACTGGAGGGGTTCTTTTTATCCCAAAAGCATAAAAGAAAAAAATTACCTCCCTTATTACGCTAGTCACTTTGACTCAGTAGAAGTTAACAATACTTTCTATAACCTTTCCCCCAAAAAAATAGTCAGAAGCTGGAAAGGAAGTTCTCCTCCCGATTTCCTCTTTTCCATAAAAGCTAACCGTTATATTACCCATATGAAGAATCTTCTAGAACCGGAAAAAACTGTTTCTAACATGCTTGAAAATATTAAATTACTAGAAGATAAGCTAGGACCAATTCTTTTTCAACTACCACCACAATGGCATGTAGACAAAGAACGCCTAGAAAAATTCATTAAAGTTCTACCAAGCAAATACAGCTTCGCATTCGAGTTCCGAGACAAAAGTTGGTACCAAAATGAAATATACGATTTGCTAGAAAAAGGGGGGCTTGCTTTTTGCATTCACGATCACCGCGACGCACCCTCTCCAACAAAGATTACTAGTGATTTTGTCTACATCCGCTTTCACGGACCGGATGGCTTCTATAGAAGCAAGTACAAGACAAGCACCTTAAACAAATGGAGCAGACGCATAAAAAACTGGGATGCAACAGACCTAGATGTATATGCATACTTTAACAATGATGCACACGCCTACGCTATAGAAAATGCTAAAACTTTAAAAACCCTACTTGATTAAAATGCCAGAATTACCCGATGTTGAACATTTTCGGCGCAAGTTCGAAGAAACTTCCCTAGATAAAACTATCCAAAAAGTGGAGGTTAAAGGTAAACAAATGCTCAAAAACATTTCTTTCAAGGATCTACAACATCAATTGGAAGGATCGCATTTTGTAAATACAAGGCGCTACGGAAAATTCCTTTTTTGCAAAACCTCAAAAGATACATGGTTGGTAGCCCATTTTGGAATGACAGGTAATGTAGTACATTTCAAAAAAGATAAAAAGCTGCCAAAATACGCAAAACTTATATTTTATTTTCCTCATTCAGCAACAGCTCTCACATCGATAAGAAAATTGGGCGAGTTCTCAATTACAAATGATCCAGATCAGTATATACAAGAAAGGGGGTTTGGACCCGATGCTTTGCACACTGACTTTGAAAGCTTTTACAACAAAGTAAAAGATCGCACTGCAATGATTAAATCAATTTTTATGAATCAGCACATAATTTCCGGAATAGGAAATGTTTATGCGGACGAAATATGTTACCGCTTAAAGTTACATCCCAAAACCAAAGTAACTAAATTTGGTCAGGAGGAGTGGAAAAAAATCTACGAGACTATGCAACATACTTTGCAAAAGGGTATAACTAACAAAATTGATAGCTCCTGGCTCGCACAACACCGTGAGGACGATGCAGAATGCCCCCAATGCCGAGGCAAGGTAAAAAGAATTGTTATTGGAAGCAGAGGAACCTACTTTTGCCCCTCTTGTCAAAACCGCACATTAAATTAGGTACGCTTACATTACTTTTTTCTTACATTACTTTCATACATTTTTAACTTCTTATAAATATACTAAATTCACTATGGAAATACCAACAAAAAAACTTAATCCTAAGACAGAAATACCAATGCTAGGCCTAGGTACTTGGAAATTAAGAAAAGATAGGGGCAAAAGAGCAGTAGAAGCAGCACTTCAACTTGGCTACAAGCACGTCGATACAGCAGACGCTTACAACAACCACCAAGTAATTTCCGATGTAATTAATAAAAGTAGCATTAAAAGAGAACAGCTTTTTATAACATCCAAAATATGGCGAACAGACCTAGAAAAAACTGCTGTTGTCAAAGCAGGAAACAGAACCTTAAAAGAGCTAAATACAGACTACTTAGACCTTCTCCTTATTCACTGGCCGAACAGCACCATTCCCATTGAAGAAACGTTAAACGGTATGCAAACTTTAAAAGTGCAGAGGAAAGTGCGCGCAATTGGAGTGTCCAATTTTACAATTTCCCACTTAAAGGAAGCGCTGAAAACAGGTATAAAAATCACCAATAACCAGGTAGAATATCACCCCTCCTTCACTCAGCAAGAACTCCAAACTTTCTGCGAGGAGCACAACATAATAATTACCGCCTATTCTCCCCTTGGTCAGGGACAAGACCTAAGAATTCAAGTTATACAAGACCTAGCGAAAAAATATAAGCAAACTCCAGCCCAAATTATTACAAACTGGCATATTCAAGAGGGGAGAGTAGTCATTCCCCGCTCAGCAGAACCCGACCATCTTCGAGAAAATATTGAAAGTTTAAACTTTGAGCTTGAAAGAAAAGATATTGAGAAAATAAATCAAATCCCAAGGGGGAGAAGACTAATTGCCCCACCATTCCACGAATTCTTTGAATAAACTCTAAACCCACTGGTCTCGGAATACCTCTTATATTAACGTACTAGTACGTTGATATGCATAATCATTCATTTCTTTTACAAAAGCTACCAAGCTATCAAAGGTATTACCTTTGCGAGGTACCATTCTGATAATTAATAATGAGGTTGTGTAAAGTCATTACACAATGGTGTGATGAGGTCAAACAGGTTATAGTGCAATTTTTAAAGGGGGAACTTTCTCTTTCAAACCCCTTCTCAGTAGAATACTTTTTTAACTCTTGCTAACATATAAATAACCAATGCCAGTGTATAACAGTGAAGTTGCAAATATCTTAGAAGAAGTTGCAGACATTTTGGACATCCAAGGAGCCAACCAGTTTCGGATCCGAGCATACCGCAACGCGGCCCGAAAAGTACGTAATCTTTCCCGTAGCTTGGAAGATATGGTTAATAAGGGAAAAGATCTAACGGAAATTGAAGGAGTAGGGAAAGATATGGCCAATAAGCTGGAAGAAATTGCAAGAACCGGCAAGCTGAAACAGCTGGAAGAATTAAAAGGAGAGTTCCCCGAAGCTTTAACTACACTACTTAGCATCGAGGGTTTGGGTCCAGAAAGAGTAGGGGACTTGCACCAAGAGTTAGGAATCGAAACTACCAAAGACCTTGAAAAAGCACTAGAAGAAGGGAAGGTGCAAGAGCTCCACGGCTTTGGCGAAAAAATAACTGCCAAAATCAAAAAAGCACTGGAAGAGGGACCAGGAGAAGAAAAGAGAACAAAACTAAAAGTTGCTGAACAATATGTAGAACCCCTTGTCCAATATCTCAAAAAAGATCCCAACACAAAAGACGTGGTAGTTGCCGGTAGTTACCGCAGAAAGAAAGAAACGGTAGGGGATATTGACATACTTACCACAGGTAAAAAAGGAGAAGGAATTATCCACCGCTTTACAGAATTTGAAGATATTGGCGAAATAGTTTCCGAGGGAGAAACCAAATCTACTGTAAAACTTCGCACAGGGATACAGGTCGATTTGCGAGTAGTGGCAGAAGAAAGTTATGGCGCAGCACTCATGTACTTTACTGGTTCCAAAGCTCATAATATAAAATTAAGGAACCTAGCATTAAAAGAAAGACTAAAGCTTAATGAATACGGAGTTTTTAGAGGAGAAGAAAGTGTTGCCGGAGAAACAGAAGAAGAAATCTACAAACTGTTTAACCTTCCCTACATTCCTCCTGAAATACGAGAAGACCGCGGGGAAGTAGAAGCAGCAAAGGAAGGAAACCTCCCTAACCTGGTCAAGCTAGATGATATACGCGGCGATCTCCAGATACATACCAAAAACAGTGATGGAGAAGAACCTATAGAAACCATGGTCAAGAAGTGCAAAAAATTAGGGTACGAGTACATTGCTATCACCGACCACTCTGCGTACATGGGAATAACCCAAGGACTAGATAAAGAAGGAGTAGAAGAGCAGATTAAACAGATTAAAAAAATAAACAAAAAACTCGACGGTATTACCATTCTTTCCAGCATTGAAGTAGATATTATGGAAGATGGTTCCCTAGATTTACCAAACAACACTTTAAAAAAACTGGACATTGTAACTTGCTCTATCCACTCTAAATTCAACTTACCTCCCAAAGAGCAAACTCAAAGAATTTTAAATGCTATGGATAACCCTTACTTTCATATTTTCGGTCACCCAACAGGAAGAGTAATTGGTGGCAGGAGTGGTTATGAATATGATATGGAAAAGGTTTTCAAAAAGGCAAAGGAAAAAAACTGTTTTCTAGAAATAAACGCCCAACCAGACCGGCTAGATTTAGATGATGCTTATGCAAAAATGGCTAAAGAACTAGGGGTCAAAATGACTATTTCTAGTGATGCACATAGCTTAGAAGAACTAGATTTCCTAAAATACGGGATCAATCAAGCCCGTCGCGGTTGGTTAGAACCCCACGATGTTTTAAATACCTACCCTCTAACAGAACTTCAAAACCTACTGCAAAAAGAAGGCTAAACTATGGAAAAACCAAAAAATCTAGAACTAAAACCAAAAATCAATGTGAGCGCGATTCAAACAGAAAGAAAAGCTAAATCAGCAATACAAAAGCTCCGGCATGCTATCCGTTACCACAATTACCGTTACTATATAAAAAACGACCCTGTTATTTCTGATTCTGAGTATGACAAACTTCTCAAAACGTTGCAGGAATTAGAGGAAAAGTGGCCCAAGCTGCAAAGCCCAACTTCACCGACCAAAAAAGTAGGAGGCGCGCCAGTAAACGAGCTAGAAACAGTAAGGCACCCTTACCCTATGTTAAGTCTAAAAGCTACCCGCAAGAGTGATGATATCCACAATTTTGATAAAACTTGCCGCAGAGAACTAGAAAAAAAGAAAATTAACTACACAGCAGAACCAAAATACGACGGATTAGCAATAGAAATCATTTACAAAAACGGGCATCTTGTGAGGGCTGCAACTCGTGGTAATGGTGAGCAAGGAGATAATGTTACAGAAAACATAAAAACTGTTAGTGAGGTTCCTTTAAGATTAATCAAAAACAGTAACAAGGAAATTCCAAATAACCTAGTAGTCCATGGCGAAGTATATATTAGA
>JAYEID010000021.1 GCA_034659915.1 Patescibacteria group bacterium | reverse complement strand
GATAGGAGATAAAAATAAATTACAAATTACAAATGACAAATATCAAATGACAAATGCGGAGAGTGGGGTGCTGTACATCGTACGCGGAATACGGACACCCGATCCGCCGGCTGGCGGACGGGTAACGCATAACGATTTACTAGTTGCTAATTGCTAGTTGCTAATTACTAATTACTTTTTAGGTTAGGGCAGGAGTAAATTTATAAGAAGGTCTGCGGGGCGCCCTACTAATAGAGAAACAATTGATTGGTTTCCAAGAGGAATAAACAGTAACAATAGAAGAATGAGCTGGTACTTTCGCAGCTCTTGCCAGTAGGGGATAAATGATCTTGGGAGCAGACCATTTACAAAGTTAAATCCATCTAGAGGTGGCATGGGAACAAGATTGAAAATTGCAAATTGAACATTTAGAGCAATTAGCATGATTCCTATGAAGTAGGGGAGTGGGGTAACTCTTAAAAGCATGGCAGCTGCAATTGCTAGGAGTAGGTTGCTTGAGGGACCAGCCAGAGCAGTTAGTGCTGAATCTTTTTGCGGATCTTCGAAGTTGCTGGGGTTTAAAGGTACTGGTTTAGCCCAGCCGAAGCCTGTGAACAGAAAAAGAACTGCCCCGATCGGGTCTAAATGTTTTAGAGGATTTAGGGATAGGCGACCAGCTGTTTTTGCTGTGGAATCTCCTAGCTTGTAGGCTGCCCACGCGTGGGCGAACTCGTGGATGGTTATGGCTACTAGAATGGTAGCTAATTGGATAAATATTTGAGACATGTTGTAGCGTGTTATTGAGGTTATTAGCATGTTTGTATAGTTTAACATAAGAAAGAAGAGATGGTATAGCTAATTTACTACAAATAATTAAGGTATGAATCCTATCCATACAGCGAATTGACTACAAATACTACAAATATACTACATATAAGAAAGAAAAGACCGGAACCTAAGAGAACCCGCAAGGTCTACGAATGTAGTCCTTGGAGGTCTTGATAGAGAAAGGAAGAATCGACCGCGGTGTTGCTGTACGGTGCTTTTCGCAGGGGATTCTTCGCTCCCCCCGCTTCCGCCAGCTGGCGGACGGGGTCCGCTCAGGATGACTGCTATAATTGCTGAAGGCGGAATGCCGGATGCGGTGGGTGGATATATAGTATTCCTTCCTTGTATCCATAGTGGTCTTGTGGTAACATAAGGCTTGTTATGGCAGCTGTTTGTGAACTTTGTGGAAAAGGATCTCTTCACGGTAATCAGGTTTCTAGAACTGGAACTCGCGGTTGGGTAAAGAGGAGATCAAAAAGGAAATTTAAGCCAAACTTGAGGAAGGTTAGAGTCAAGGTGGATGGGGAAGTAAAGCGAATGAAAATTTGTACTAAGTGCCTCAAGTCGCGTAAAGTTGAGTGGGAGGAAGAGTAGGCTCTCTTCTGGTTGTTTCTTTAGCTTCTTTTTACCTCTTTTTTCTCGTGATAAACTGCTATTGATATGTTCGATTTTCTCACATCTCCTTTTTCTGAGGATATTGGTATTGATTTGGGCACAGCTAATGTGCTGGTTTATCTAAAAGGAAAAGGAATATTGGTACGAGAGCCAAGTGTTGTAGCTATTCATGATAAAACCGGAGCAGTTTTAGCGGTTGGTGAAAAGGCAAAGAGGATGGTTGGTAAAACCCCTCAGAGTATATCTGCTGTGCGCCCACTTAGAGAGGGGGTTATTTCCGATTTTGATGTGGCAGAGAAAATGCTCCGCCTTTTTATTAAAAGAGTTTACGAGACACCTTCTAAGCTGCCCCGGATTTTTCGCCCCCGGGTTGTTATAGGCATTCCTTCTGGTATTACTGAGGTGGAGCGAAAAGCTGTTCGTGATGCTGCTTTGCAGTCTGGTGCTAGAAAAGTTTTTTTGGTTGAGGAACCAATGGCTGCTGCAATTGGTGCTGGACTTCCAATTAGGGATCCGGAAGGATCTCTGATTGTGGATGTTGGTGGCGGTACTACAGAGATTGCAATTATTTCGCTGGGAGGAGTTGTGGTTGGAAAGAGCTTGAGAGCAGGAGGGGATAAGCTTACTAGTGCAATAAGGGAATATGTCAGAGCAAAGTACCAACTTTTGTTGGGAGAGCAAACAGCGGAAAGGTTAAAGATTGAAGTTGGTGGAGCAATACCAGCAGAAGAGTTAGAAGTAGAAGAACCTTTAGTTACGAATATGCGGGGTAGGCACTTGAAAACAGGGTTACCTTCCCAGTTGGAGTTTTCAGCTCAGGATGCTTGGGAAGCTTTAAAACCCTCCCTTTCTGCAATCTGTAACGCAATAAAGGATTTGGTAGAAGCTACTCCACCAGAATTGCTTTCCGATGTTTTGGAGGATGGGATTACTTTGGTGGGTGGGGGGTCGTTGCTTCGTGGTTTTGATGTTTACCTTTCGCGAGAAGTTGGGGCACCTGTGCATACTGTCAAGGATCCAATGAGTTGTGTAGTTAGAGGTTGTGGTAAGCTTCTCGAAGATCCTGAGCTTTTGGAAATGGTTCATGTAAAAGATTAGATTATTTTGAAAAAAAGTTATGCAAAATAAAAATAAAAATAAAAATAAAAATAAGACAATTTTAGCCCTTAAATTGTTAGTAGCTACCCTTGTGATTGCTGGGTTGGCTCATACTATGTGGGGGCAGAAAATTAATACTTTGGCAATTTCTTTTTTCTCTCCCTTTTATAAGGGAGTGGCTGTAACAACCCGTTCTGTGAAAGAGCAAGTTGAATTTTTTATATCCTTACGGGATGTTGCTTCTCGAAATAAGGAACTTCAGGAACAGGTTTTGCAGTTGCAATCAGAAGTAATGGAATTGGGAAGATTGAAGGAAGAGAATGAGAGACTCCGAAGGCAGCTAGCTCTGTCTGTAAAGGGAGAAAAGAACCTTTTGTCAGCCGAGGTTGTTGGTTGGGAGCCAATTGGCAGTGAGAATTATTTTATGATAAACAAAGGTGCTGACAATAATCTAGAGAAGAATATGCCAGTAGTATATGAAGGTTATTTAGTTGGTCAGGTTGTTTTGGTGGATAATAATACTGCTAGAGTACAAGCAGTTACAGATCCGAATATGTGGGTTTTTGCAGTAGATAAAGATTCGGAGACTAGAACAAAAGGCGTAGTTAGTGGCTATATGGCAGATAAATTAATTATGCGTAAGATATTTGAAGGAGAAGAAATCCAGGTTGGTGATGTGATTGTTACTTCGGGAGAAGCAGGTACCCTTCCATCTGGGTTAATTTTAGGAAGAGTAGCCCGGGTGGTGGAGAAGGGGGTGTTGAAGGAGGCTGTTTTGGATTTGCTAGTTGACTTGCGAAATTTGAGCGAGGTTTTTGTATATAGATAGAAATAGAAGTATGAAAAAAATATATAAACTTTTTGCTTTAGTCTTTGCCTTTTCGCTAGTGGATGTTGGTGTGTTTCCTGTGTTATTTAAATACTACCCTGCGCCGAGTTTGGTATTTTCTTTTTGTGTAGCACTAGCCTCGAAAAGATGGGGTGCTGAGGCTTTGTGGGTGGCATTTGTGGGCGGTCTTTTCATGGATTTAATGGTGTGGCGTCCTTTAGGCTTGACAAGCCTTTGTTTTCTTATTTTTAGTTGGGGATTGTTGCAGCTTTACAGAGTGGTGGGCTTTAATTTTGTTCTGTTTGCTTTTACCTCGCTTGTGCTATCTTTTTTGTTTCGATTTGTCTTTGGTTCTTTTCAGCTTTCCTGGATTTATCTGGTGGGAGCTTTTGGAGATTTGGTGTTGAGTTTTCTTTTTGTAATTGTGTTTTTGCCAATTCTAAAACCAATGGTTTTAGCTAGAGAAAAGCAGTTGGATTTTTATCAGTATCTTTAATTTTTATGGATTTGAAAGATATTTGGGGAGAAAATATAACTTCTTCCTCGTCAAAAAAGGAACGGCGGGGGTCCCGAAAAGTGTCTTTGGCTGATGCTTTTTCTTGGCTGCATGGAATGTTGCCGGAGCCTAAAAAGGTGGGTTCTCCTTCCGGTCTTTGGACAGAGTTCACATGGCCTTCAATACGGGGCGTAGCTTTATTCTTGGGGACACTCTTTTTGTTTTTAGTATTGTTTGGAAGGCTGTTTCATTTACAAGTTGTTTTTGGGGCAAGGAACCGCAAGCTAAGTGACAATAATCATTACCGGAAGCAAGTTATTCGTGCTCCTCGGGGTATTATTTACGATCGTTACGGAGAGCCTTTAGTTGAAAATAAGCCGGGATTTAGCCTTGTGTGGGATCCTCCAGCCTCTTCCGAGCATTCTTATTTTTCTGAGGCTGAAAATCTTGTGGAAGATAGTGATTTTGTGGAGAGATTAGCACCCATGCTTGAGCTTTCTCCTCAGGAACTTAAGAGTAAGTTGATGCAGAGTAAGGATGGTTCTCCAGTTGTGTTGGCTACTGGTCTTGATAGAGATGATGTGTTGGCGGTGGAGATGGAGTTTTCAATTCCTTTTTTAAGTACAGAGGTAGTACCCTTGCGTAATTACTTGTTTGGGAAAGAGGTTGCACATGTGTTGGGATTTACTGGCGAAGCCTCCTTGGAGGATTTGCAGCAATTTTCGGGGTTGGATGTGGGAGCACGAGTGGGGAAGTCTGGGTTGGAAAGGGAATTTGATTTGTTAATTCGAGGCCACCCTGGCGAGCGGGTGTTGGAGGTGGATGTTTTAGGAGAGACAGTTACGGAAAAAGCAAAAAAAGAGGCAGAACCGGGGCAAGTCCTTGAAACCAGTTTGGACAAAGATTTTCAGCGCGTTGTTTTTGCAGAGCTGGAGAAAGGTGTTAGAGATTCAGATGCTACAGGAGGGGCAGCGGTAGCTATGGATCCGAGTAATGGTGAGGTTCTTTCTCTCGTATCTTTTCCAAGTTATGATCCTAATCATTTTGTTTCGGGAATTGATCCTTCTTTGTATCAAGAATGGAAAACAGATGTAAGAAAGCCACTTTTTAACCGTGCTGTTTCTGGTGCTTACCCCCCTGGATCTATTTTCAAGCCTATTGTTGCTACAGCAGCTTTGGGAGAGGGTGTAATAACTGCAAAGGATGTTGTTAATTGCAAGGGTGCTATAAGTGTGGGTTCTTTTGTTTATCGAGACTGGGATTTAGGTGGACACGGTCGGGTTAGTTTGGTAGATGCAATTGCTAAGTCTTGTGACATCTATTTTTACACTATTGGGGGTGGTTACGGAGGTTTTAGAGGGTTGGGACCAGATCGCATTGCTATCTGGGCTCGAAAATTTGGGTTGGGGAGCCAACTGAATCTGGAATTCCCTTGGGAGGCTACTGGCTTGGTACCTAATCCTGAGTGGAAGGAAGATGTTAAGGGCGAGCAGTGGTATTTGGGTAATACATACCATTATTCTATTGGGCAGGGAGATCTTTTAGTTACACCCTTACAGATTACAAATGCTCTTGCTGCTATTGTTAACGGGGGTACATTATATCGCCCCACGTTTTTGAGAGGTGCAAGTAACCACTATGTATTGCAGGAAAATCTAGCCTCTCCTGAGGTTTTGGGAAATGTACAGAATGGCATGCAGGCTGTTTGCCAGCCAGGAGGTACAGCGTATCCGTTTTTTGATTTTCCAGTTGAAGTTGGGGGAAAGACCGGTACTGCAGAAACAGGTCGGAGTGATAGTACTCATGCCTGGTTTTTTGTGTATGGACCTGTTGATGATGTAAATATTGCGTTAACAGTTTTCTTGGAGAATGGCGGTTCTGGTTCTCACGACGCTGCTCCCGTAGCGCGTAGAATTTTGGATTGGTATTTTAAGAACCGTTAAATTTATCAATGCCCACTGCTGAATCTTCTGAGTTAAAATACTGGGTGGGGTTGAGCATGGTGCGGGGTTTGGGACCGAAGAATTTTGCTAAACTGTATGGTAGGTATGGTTCCGCTAAGAAAATTTGGAACTTGTCTCGCCGCGACTTGATTTCCTCCGGAATTTCCCAACATATTGCGGATTCATTGGAAGCCACGCGGTCTAAGGTGTGTTTGGAAAAGGAAATGGAAAGGATACAAAAGTTAAATATTTCTGTTATTAGGTTGGTGGATGAGAATTATCCTTATCGCTTGAAGAATATTCCCAGTCCGCCTTTTTTGCTTTATGTTAAAGGAGAGTTATGTGAACAAGACTCCTTGGCGGTAAGTGTAGTGGGTACTAGGAAATGTACCAACTACGGGGTTCGCGCAACCAAATATTTGGTTAGCTCTCTTTCAGAGGGGGGATTCACTGTGGTTTCTGGACTGGCTTACGGGATAGATTCAGTTGCACATCGGACTGCTCTGAAGTGTTCTGGGCGTACCATTGCAGTTTTGGGATGTGGTGTGGATCAAGTGTATCCTGCAGGGAATAGAGAACTGGCGCACCAGATAATTGGTGGTGCCACGGGTGCTATTATTTCAGAGTTTCCTCTTGGTTTTCCTCCTACTGCTGGAAATTTTCCAGCACGAAACCGCATAATTTCGGGATTAAGTTTGGCTGTTTTAGTAACAGAGGCGCCAAAGAGGAGCGGTGCCTTACTGACAGCTTCGTGTGCAGCTGAGCAGGGAAGACCTGTGTATGCGGTGCCTGGTTCTTTATTCAGTTCCAATAGTGAGGGGGCAAACAGGTTGATTAGTGATGGAGCAGCTCCGGTAGTTGATTGTGAGACACTTCTTTCCGATCTTGGCGCAAGTATGAAGAAAAAACAGATAAAGGCTAGGAAAGAACTGCCGCAAGGGGAGAGGGAGAAAACTGTGTTTGGCGTTATGAGTGAGGATCCCAAACACGTTGATAAAATAGTTCGAGCTTCAGAGCTGCCTACTTCTGTGGTATTATCAACCTTGTCAAAGATGGAACTTCGCGGTATGGTTGTGGATTGTGGGGGAGGTAAATGGGCAAAAAAAGTGTAGTGGAGAGTTGTTAGTTGTTAGAGAGTAAATAAACATCTTGGAATCTTATTTGTAATGTTATGGCTAATCTAGTTGTTGTTGAGTCGCCAACAAAGGCAAAGACAATTTTAAAGTATTTGGGAGATAATTTTGAGGTAGAATCCTCCCGTGGTCACATTAAGGATTTACCCAAGTCTGAGTTGGGTGTAGATGTGGAAAGTGATTTTGAGCCAAAGTATGTGGTAGTAAAGGGGAAGAGCAAGATTATTGATCAGTTGAAGAAGGCTGCTAGTAAAGCAGATGAGGTGTGGCTTGCAACAGACTTGGATCGGGAGGGTGAGGCAATTGCTTGTCATTTGGCGGAAGTTTTGGCTGAGGTTACTAACAGTAAGGTTCAAGATTTCAAAAGAGTTGTTTTTCACGAGATAACGGAATCTGCTATTAAAGCATCTTTTGAGGATCCACGAGGGGTTGATTTTGATTTAGTTGATGCTCAGAAGGCTCGAAGAGTTTTGGACCGGTTGGTAGGTTATAAACTATCTCCCTTGCTTTGGAAAAAGGTTCGAGGTGGCCTTTCTGCTGGTCGTGTTCAATCAGTAGCAGTTCGGTTTGTGGTGGAGCGTGAAAATGAAAGAGAATCTTTCCAATCTGATAAGTATTGGAGCTTGGAAAGTTTGTTTGCAGGCTCCGGTGATAGAAAGTTTTGGGCTGAATTGAAAGAGGTAAATGGAGAAAGTATTGAAAAGAGAGAGGAAAAAGAACTTTTTGCTGGTAAGTACCAGATAACTAAGACAACTATTGATACTAAGGAGCGTTTAGAAGAGGTGAAAAAGGCTGCAGAGAAAAGCGACTTTTCTGTATCAAGTGTGACAGAGAAAGAGATAAGGAGGAAGCCTTACCCCCCGCTGACCACGTCTTCCTTGCAAGCGTCGGCAGCTTCTTTGGGTTTTTCTTCTTCTAAAACAATGCGAATTGCCCAGCGCCTTTATGAAGAGGGTTTTATTACTTACCATCGGACAGATTCTGAGTTTTTGTCAAGCAGTGCGATAAAAGCTTGTCGTGTTTTTGTGAAAAATAATTTGGGCGAGGAATATTTGCCAGAGTCCCCAGTTCGTTACCAAACAAAATCTAAGACGGCTCAGGAGGCACATGAAGCTATTCGACCTACGGATGTAACAGTTAAACCCGGTGCAGTAAGGAAACTTGGTCAGGATGAATTTGAGTTGTATAACCTGATATGGCGACAGACTGTTGCTTCTCAAATGAAACCAGCCGTGTTTTCTAGAACAACAGTTGATGTTTTGGCAGATGGCAATGGTATCCTCTTTCGAGGTGTGGGTAGGATTCTTAAGTTTGATGGGTGGTTAAAAATCCGCCCAAGAATAAGAAAGCGGACCAAGGAAAACGAGATACCTATTTTTGAAGAAGGGGAAACAGCAGAGGTAGAGAAATTGAAAGAGGAAAAGCACCAGACAGCACCCCCACCACGTTATTCGGAAGCGACGCTGATTAAAGAGTTAAAGGAGTATGGTATTGGGCGCCCCTCTACTTATGCTCCTATTATTTCTACTATCCAGAAGAGAGAATATGTTCAAAAAGAAGGGGGTTATTTTGTCCCTACTGATATTGGAAAAGTAGTAACGGGTTTATTGATAGAGCATTTTCCCACTATTGTTGATGTTGATTTTACAGCTGAGATGGAGAATTCGCTTGATAAAGTGGCTAGTGGTAAGGTTGATTGGAAAAAAATAATAAGAGAGTTTTGGGAGCCTTTTTCAGACCGCCTCAAGGAAAAGATGGAAGAAATTGAGCGTTCTGAGGTTACAGTGCTGGAGGAAACAGACGAAAAATGTCCTGAATGTGGCAGACCCCTAGTTGTTAAATTGGGTAAATACGGCAAGTTCCTCTCTTGTAGTGGTTTTCCGGAGTGCGAGTATGCACGTCCCTTTTCTGATGTTGATGAGGATGGAGTACCTGATGACATAGATGAGGAGCAGCTGGAAGGCGAGTGTCCCAAGTGTGGTGGTGATCTAGAGCTCCGGGAAGGGCGATACGGTAAGTTTATATCTTGTTCTAACTACCCGGAGTGTAAGTTTACTAAGAATTATCTGGATAAAATTGGTATGAAGTGTCCGGAATGCGGGGAGGGAGAGGTTGTTGTGAAAAAGACCCGAAGGGGGAAAACGTTTTACGGGTGCTCGCGCTACCCTGATTGTGAGTTTGCTTCTTGGAAAAACCCTAAGAAAAGTAGTAAGTAGTAAGCAATTAGCAAGTGGCAAATAGAAGCTGTCTGTAGCAAAACTGATATCTAGTTATTACTGACCCCTTGCCGAAAGGCAAGGGTTTATGTTAAACTTTCCAGAGTTATGAGCAAAAAGACAGTCTTGGAGTTACCAAGTATACAAAAATTACTAGAGGAAGGAGTTCACTTTGGTCATTCACCCCGACGTTGGAATCCAAAAAACAAACAATATATTCTAAAGAAAGTACGGGGAACTCATATTTTGGATCCTCGAGAAACATTGGAAAGTTTGAAGGAGGCAGTAGAGTTTTTAAATAAAGTTTCCAGGGAGGGTGGTACTGTGCTTTTTGTTGGTCTTAAAAGGCAATCTCGAGATTTAGTTGCTAAATATGCGGAAGAAGTTGGAGTTCCTTGCATGGCTGGTCGTTGGGTGGGGGGACTTCTTACTAATTTTTTTGAAGTAAAGAAAAATGTTTCTAAGCTAAAAGAATTGGAAGAGGGCTTGGCAAGAGGCGAGTTTGATCATTACACTAAGAAAGAGCGCTTGGATATTAGGAGAGATGTTGAAAAACTTGATCGTGATTTTGGAGGTGTGCGGGGTTTGGGAGATATGCCAGCAGCTGTTGTGGTTTGTAGTACTCGAAAGGGTGGGACGGCTGTAGAGGAGGCACAGAAGTTAGATATTCCCGTGGTGGGTGTAGTTGATACTGATGCTGATCCCCGAATAGATTTTCCTATTCCTGCTAACGATGATTCTATTAGATCACTTTCATTACTCCTGCCAATTCTTTTTGAGGCTGTAAAGTTAGGGAGGGAAGGCAAGGAGATTGATGTGAAAGTAGGGAAAAGCCGGGGCAAGGAAGAAAACGGCAAAGAAAAAAAGGAGGTTAGCAAAGAAAGCGAGTCTCTGGAAGGATTAGATTTGGGTGCGCGTGCAACTAATGCTTTGAAGAAAGCTGGGCTTGGAGTTGAGGATCTTAGGGATATGTCTCGAGATGCCCTTACCAATGTAAAGGGAATAGGGAAGAAAACAGCAGAGAAGATAAAACAAGCATTGTAGTTTTTTTATTATTAATTATGAGTGGCATTGATATAAAGCAAGTAAAAAGATTGCGAGAAGAAACGGGAGTGGGGATAATGGCTTCTAAAAAAGCCTTGGAAGATGCTGGGGGTGATTTCGAGAAGGCAAAAGAACTTCTAGAGGAGAGAGTAGCTATGCGAGCAGAGAAGCGTTCGGACCAAGAGACAGCAGAAGGGGTAGTGGTTGCTTACGTTCATTCAGATGGGAAAAACGGTGCCTT
>JAYEID010000020.1 GCA_034659915.1 Patescibacteria group bacterium | reverse complement strand
AACCTCCACCACTACCTCCTGATCCCCATCCACCACTATTTCTGCTACCCCCTCCCCTACCTCATCTGCGCTATCTGCGTTATCTGCATTCGCGTCTACTCGCCTCTGGTCTTCTCCAAATTTGCGTCCATTAGCATCGGTCTCCAGAATTACATTTTTACGGGGGTCAAAGTTCTCATCTTCCAACAAATTTAGAGCTTCCTCTGCCGACTGCGCCTCAATAATCTCGGAAACAAAACTTGCTCGGGGCAGCGCGTCTAGGTTTTCATAAAGATACACACCAGAAGATTGCACTTCTTCCCAATTCTTTTCTCCTGCAAAACCCAAAAGCTCCAACTCATAAGGAAGCGTTTTCTCAAATTCCCACACCTTTTCCAGCACCAAGTTATCACTTGCTAATTCTAACCCGCTAAGAACATAATTTGCAGAAGTAAGATCCAAAAATCTATCAAATATGGGATTCACTACCACTTTCTGGGAATTATAATGCCACCCCAAAAAGTATGCCCACCGGTGAAAAAACTTAGTCCCGCGCCGGAGTGCAATTCCAAAATGTCTATTAACAGAAGGCAAAGAGTGCACAAGGTTATAATTTGGAGGAAGTAGGTTCCGCAGCCCAAATTGGACAGATAAATCATCTATCAATCGGAAATTGTAGCTGTTAGCACCAAAAGTAAAGAAACGATAAGAAGGAGAAAGCTTACCTTTCAAATAGCGGGCAGAGGACGGCATTTCAAACCACTGCTCCGCCAATACCCACTGATTAACTGGTTTGTTAAAAGTAAAAAGCTCGCCCAAAAGAAGGAAAACAAGTGCAAAAGGCAATAAATTTTCCCAAAGACTTGGAAAATCAAAGCTCAATAAAGTATCTAACCCAAAACCTGCCAAAAGTGCCAATCCCAGATTTACAACAGACATTAGCCGTGTAGGGTGCTGGAAAATTTTCATAAAAGGAACTATCCGCCAAAAAATTTCAAAAAAAGGTGTTGTTCTTCCTAGACAAAACACAAAAGATAAAACAACCAAGAAAAGCAAAGCACAAACCCTTTTTCTATGCCTAGAAAAAACAATACCTATCAGTACCAATACCAGAGTGCTAACCCCAATAAAACCGAATGTCTCCCAAGCACTAATTGTTTCTACATGTTGCCCGTAAAAAACCGGCTTAGAAAAGTCAGCTTTCCCCGGTAGTATAAAATGCAAAAGATGGGAAAAGGGGAAAGTATAGGCAACAGCTCGCGAAAATGCCAACCCCAACCCACGTTCGGAATTTTTTATAAATTCAAAACTAATTAAAAACTGCACTCCAGAAACTAAAAAAGCCAAAACCAAAGACCCAACCCAATTTGCTAAAAAAACCAACTTATCACCTAGCCTTTTTTCTTGATAGCTAAAAATCAGAAGAGAAAGAACAAAAAACCCAAGCACTACTTGAAAGTAGTAAAGTATCTGTAAATGACCAGCTAAAAATACTAATGAATAGATCAAAGAAAGAATTAAAAATGTTTTCAGGTTTCTTTTCTCCACCAACTGCAAAACAAGCAAAAAAATAAGTGGAAAAAAAGCTGCTACCTGAACCATACTTAAATGAGAAAAATGAGCTGCGAAAAAACCACCTAAACCATAGGCAATACCTGCAAACAGACCTGCAAAAAAGGATAAAGAAAATGCTTCTTTAGCCAAAAGGTAAGTAAAGAAACAAGCTAAGAATAAATGAAATGCCAAAGAAAAATTAAAGGCGAAAGGCATAGGTAAAAGCCCAAAAATTAGAATATTTAAAGGATAAAAAGCACCTAGTTGGCTCTCAGCAGCAACTGGGAAGCCCGCGCCAACACCCAAAACCCATAAAGGAATTTGCCCTGCTTTTAAATTTTGAGCGTAGAAGTGTTTCAAAGGATAGGAAAAGCTCATTAAGTCAGAGTGAATAAGTCCAGTAGTAACAAAAACCTCTCCCTTAGCTAGGACAGGAAAAAAATAAACAAAAATTATCAAGGCAATAATAATAAGTGCTAATAGGTGCTGTTTCCAAGATTGTAAATTGTCTATTTCCTTTAAAGCTATGCTTAAGTTCATATTTGGTATTTAACTAGCAATTAGCAGCTAGTAACTAGTAACTGGTAACACGTTATACGTTATACGTTATACGTTATACGTTATACGTTATACGTTATACGTTATAAGCTATTCGTTATTCGTTACCCGTCCGCCAGCCGGCGGATCGGGTGTCCGTATTCCGCGTACGATGTACAGCACCCCACTCTCCGCATTTGTCATTTGATATTTGTCATTTGTAATTTGTAATTTATTTTTATCTCCTATC
>JAYEID010000019.1 GCA_034659915.1 Patescibacteria group bacterium | reverse complement strand
ATTACCGGTCGGAAGCCGGCGAAGGCTAAGGAGAGCTTCTCTCATCCAAAGCCGAAACAGCTTTCCAGAACGACCGGTTCGGCCAAGGGGCGGAACCGGTCGTGTTTTGTTTTTACGAGAAAATAAAAGACAAAAAGCTTCGGGTTATTAGCCCGGAAGGGAAAAATCTAGGAATACTGGACAAAGAGGAGGCTTTAGCTATAGCACAGGAAAAGAATCTTGACCTAGTAGTGGTTTCGACCTCTGCCTCACCTTCAATAGCAAAAATCTTAGATTTTGGTAAGTTTATATACCAAAAGAAGAAAAAGAGAACAGAGGAGAAAAAGAGAACCAAAAGCAAAGAAGCTAAAATTTTAAGAATTGGTCCTCACATAGACAAAAACGACCTAAAGATAAAAATAGAACGAGCAGAAGAGTTTTTTGAAAATGAACATCCAGTAAAGTTTGAATTACTTTTTAAAGGACGCGAAATAGCACATCCTGAAATTGGTCGCGAAAAGCTAGAAAAAATAAAAGAAGAACTCGCAGAAAAAGCCAGAATTGAAAAAGATATTGAAAGAAAAGGAAGGTTTATGAATATGACTCTAGCGCCTAAATAGGCGCCAGAAATTCCAATCCGCCAGCTGGCGGAACAAGTTTCAAATTACAAAAGGTATGGCGGGGGTTTCGTTTACAAAGGTATAGAAAAATTTGCTAGCATTAACTTCTAATAAACATTTTTGAAATGCAAATTTTTTTCTAAGCGAGCCTAAGATGATAATCACCAGACGGGCGAGTGACCTTTGGAAACGCAAGCCACCGCCATAACCAACCAACCATGCCTAGAACTAAGACCGGCACTGTCCGCCGAAAAAGACACAAAAAAATACTGAAAGAAACCAAAGGGTACAAAGGTACCAGGTCAAGGCTATTCAAAAGAGCACACGAAGCTTATCTTAGAGCTGGAGAGCACGCCTTTGCTGGAAGGAAATTAAGAAAAAGGGATATGCGCAAGCTGTGGATTCAAAGAATTAACGCGGCACTCAACGAGTTTAATCTCCCCTACAGTCGCTTCATAAACCTTCTTAAGAAAAAAAATATTGATCTTAACAGAAAAATGCTAGCAGAATTAGCTATCCGAGATCCGGAAGCATTTAAAAAAATAGTAGAAACAGTTACCACCTAATTCACACCACTAAACCACAACAGGGATAAGCATAACAATCATATTTTTAAAAAGTTAATGGAAGTTAACCTGTGGAAGTGTCCTCATCTTCTTCTAACTCTTCACCTGGTGCAGGAGTTACATCTTTCAAAATAATATCCTTGGTTGCTTCTCCAACATTTCCAGCTGAATCATAAGCCTTAACCTTTAAGGTATGTTCAGCCACAGTAGTATCTTCTATTTTCATCTTCTGCTCATAGGGAATACTTGTATCGTCTTTACCCACCTGTTTATCATTTAGATAAAACTTAACTTTAGTTACAGTGTAAGGTGTTATAACTTTGACTTTAACCTTAAATTCTTGTGAAACCGTATCTCCAGGTTCCTTAATTTGTACCCAAGGTTCGTCTTTATCATCGGAATGTATATATGATTCAGACTCTTCAGTAGGTGGGTCATAGGTATCGTCATCGCCATATTGGTCTTCAACCCAATCATCCACATATTCTTGCCAATCTGAAAGAGCTGCCTGATAATCTACAAATATTTTTTCTTTCACCTCATCTGCTTCACGACAAGCATCCGAAGCTAACTTTCCATCTACCTTACAAAGTTCAAGCTTCTTATGAAAACCACAAACTTCTGTAGGTTCAGTACCCTTTATAAAAAGCTCTTGACCAATATCGCAAAAATTAGATTCTTCTTCACCTGGTACATAACACCACTGGTGTGGTTTTTGCCCTGACAAAT
The DNA here is from genome assembly GCA_034659915.1 of Patescibacteria group bacterium. Lineage (NCBI taxonomy): Bacteria > Patescibacteria group bacterium. The sequence continues at coordinate 10,144 of JAYEID010000019.1, read as the reverse complement.
TGCAAATATCTTCTTCCACAATTCCATCTGGGCGCTCAAACGGTTCATCACTCTTGCCTTCCAAAAACACATTTATCGCCCGGTTCCAAATCGGTGCAGCACCGGTAATACCCGAAACAACATTACTCATTGATGAATTATCATTATTCCCTACCCATACCCCAATTGCTATAGAAGGGGTATAACCCACAGTCCAGTTATCCTTCATTTCATTTGTGGTCCCTGTCTTTACCGCTACTGAATAGCCAGGAATATGCAAAGAGCTGTGTGGTCCAAAAGCCATAGTTCTCGCATTATTATCAGAAAGAATATCAGAAACCAGATATGCAACTTCTGGAGAAAGAACCTGCGGACCCTCCGTTGGTTTAAACTCCTCAAGAACACGCCCATTAGAATCTGAAACTTCCAAAATAGCTTGGGGCGCTACTCGTCGCCCCTCATTAGCAAAACCAGAATATGCAGTTACCAAGTCAAGAAGTTTAACCTCACCACCACCCAAAGTTAAAGAAAGACCGTACCGCTCTGGCTCATTCAGGGTAGTAATTCCTAGATCATGCGCTGTTTCTATCATCTCGCGGACACCAACTAACCGTAGTAGTTTAACTGCTACCAAATTAATTGAATTTCCCAAAGCATACCGGAGTTTTACTGGACCCCTAAACTTGCCGTCGTAATTTTCAGGCTCATAATCTGGCTGCCCTGACCCGCCGGGAAATTTAGTTGGAACATCAAACAAAACTGAGGCTGGTGTATAACCCTGCTTAAAAGCAGTAGCATAAGTAATGGGTTTAATTGAAGACCCGGGCTGGCGCGGGCGGAGGGTTACATTAACCTGCCCATCATAATCCTCAGCAAAGAAATTCTTAGAACCCACCATTGCCAAGATCTCGCCTGTCTGGGGATCCATAGCCAAAAGAGCGCCATTCCCAATATCATAATGGGCAACGTTAGCAATTTCTTCAGCAACAATGGTTTGCATCTCCTCTTGCTTTTCCAAATCAAGTGTAGTAGTAACTTTGAGCCCCCCTTGCTCCACCAAACTAGCTCCATAACGATCTGTCAACAACTCCTTAACATACATTACAAAATGCGGAGCTTTTATTTCGCCACCTGGGGGTGTGTAAATAAGCTTAGTTTCCTTAGCTACCTCCGCTTCTTCTGGAGGAAGAAAATGGCGCTTCCCATCCTTTCCCAACCAACCCCGGTTTTGCATCAAATGCAAAACATAATCTCGCCGAGCCTTAGCTGTATCTGGATCACGGTAAGGAGAATATCTAGATGGCGCTTGGGTCATCCCAGCCATGAAAGCTGATTCAGCCAAAGTCAAATCCTGAACATCTTTAGAAAAATAAACTTCTGAAGCTGCTTGAACACCATAAGCCTGCCCACCATAAGGAGCCTCATTAAGATACATTTGAAGAATTTCATCTTTACCATACTTTCTTTCAATCTGAAGAGCTAGCATTAACTCTTTAATTTTACGTGTAAGTGTTCTCTCTCTAGAAATTACAGTATTGCGCACCACTTGCTGCGTTATAGTAGAACCGCCTTGAAGCCGACAAAGAAATATTACATTGTAAAAAGCACGAAGAATACCAAGAGGATCAAAACCTTTGTGAGCGTAAAAGTCAGCATCCTCAGTAGCTAAGGTAGCTTGAACCAAATGCTCTGGAACATCCTCCAACTGTACCAGCGTCCGGTTTTGATCTCCATGAACATCATAAAGCAAATCACCATTCCGATCATAAATTTTGGTTGAAAGCGATCGCGCCCTTGTTGTCAGCTTATCCGGAGACGGCAATTTGCTAGAATAAAAAGCAAAAACTGCCAAGCTCATAACCGACCCAGCAGTAATTACCACAAATAAAGCTAAGGCAATTATTGAGATTGTTGGCAACCACCTTCTGGTACTAAGCCTGCGCTTCCTTTTGTTACGCCCACCACCAAAAAGTGATGGAAATCTATTTCTTCTAGACATATGCCTGGAAAACATCAGTTCTTAGTTTAGCAAAATACAAAGACGGGAGCAAACCAATTTAGCATCTCTGTTGGTATAATAACAGCAATATGGAACTAAACATAGACTTACATTCACACTCAGGTGCTTCGGGTGGGGTAGGGGAGATATCACTAAGACAGGTTTTTCAAACAATGGGTTTCAAGGGAATTGATATCTACGGTACTGGTGACTGTCTTTACCCCGAGTGGCTAGAAACTCTAGAAAAAAATTTCCAAGAACAAAATGGAATTCTTACTAGCGAGGAATACCCAAAAAAGGGATTAGTTCTACAAACAGAAGTAATTTTTACAATGCCTTATCCGCAAAAACCAACCAGGAGAAAGGCTTGGCACAATGTATTACTTTTCCCACACTTCAAAGCTGCAAAACAAACTATAAATCTTCTAGATGAGTTTGGCGTAAAAAACACTATTGGGCGTCCTTTTTTAACAGTTAATAACATTAAAGAGCTGGAAAATTTTCTCTTTACTTTAAAAGAAATTAACCAGCAAATTGAAGTAATACCAGCCCATATCTTTACTCCCCAAGGCGTATTTGGCTCCAAAAATCCAATAAACAGCCTAAAAGATGTCTACGGAACCTTTACTAAATATATTAACGCTGTTGAGACCGGTCTTTCCGCCGATCCAAAAGCCTTGATGATGATTCCTGAACTAGACCATCTTAGCTTTATTTCCTCTAGCGACGCTCACTGCGGGAGATTAGACAGATTAGGTAGAGAGTACAGCACTTTAGAAGTAAAAGAGCTAAGTTATCCAGCAATAATTAATGCTTTAAAAACAGGTTCTATGGTACAAACTTATGAATTCCCAATGACAGAAGGTAGATATTTCCTCACCGGACACCGAGAGAGAAACAACCACCCTGGCTGGTGTTGTTTCTCTCCTCAACACACCCCACCAACTAGAATCTGTCCGCTTTGTGGAAAAAAACTTACTATCGGTGTTTTACAGCGAGTATTAGACTTAGCACAAACCCAAAAAGCAGGAAACAGAAATTGGGGAGAAAATTACGGACCCCGAAAAAGGAAATTCAAAAAAATAGTACCGCTAAGCGAAGTAATCGCAAACTCTCTCAATATCAAAACCACAAATTCCAAAAGCGTTATTAATTTATACAAAAAAACAATAGAAAGAACCAACACAGAAGCAAACCTATGGAAACTAACTAACAAAAATATTCAACGCGAGCTTGAAGATATCGTCCCCCCTCAAACAATAAAAAGCATTAAAGAGGTAAACAAAGGTAATTTCTCCTTCTCACCTCCAGGATACGATGGAACATACGGCTCGCTCCAAATTGGAAAAACAATCAACTTTTGGAATATAAAAAAAATAAAGAAGGACCCAACACAAAGCCAACAAGAACCTCTACTAAGTTAGGCTTGTTTGACGATGCAGCAAAAAGTATGGGAAAATAGGAAATACAACAATGATTGGATTCTTTCGCAAGCATAAAAAAATGTGGCAAGTAATTATTGCCCTAACTGCTATTACAATGGTTCTTAGCTCCATACTTCCAGTAATCTTAGGTTAATGAAACTTACAGACCCTGTCTCAAAGATCCGCTTCGTAGGCAAAAAATACCAAAAACGTCTCAAAAATTTGGATATTGAAACTGTTAGTGATCTCATTCATCACTATCCCACCAGATACAAAGACTTTTCAAAAATTAGTGAAATCTCCAGCCTGTTAGCAGGTGAGCCAGCAACTATTAAGGGAGAAATCCTAGAAATAAAAAATATATTTACCCGCCGAGGGAAAAAGTTAACCAAAGCAATTGTAGCTGACAATTCAGGAACTTTGCTCTTAGTGTGGTTCAACCAGCATTACATTACTAACACTATTCACCAAGGAGATACATTTTATTTTTCAGGAAAACTCAAAAACTTTTCTGGTCAACCTGCTTTCCTTAGCCCCCAATACGAAAAGGCAGACAGTCCTGCCAAACACTTAACCAAAGATAACCAAAATTACCAATCTAGTAACTTAGTTCACACTGGGCGTCTCGTCCCTATATATCCTGAAACAAGTGGAGTATCATCCAAATGGTTACGAGCAAGAATAAAAGCTGTGTTTGAAAATCTTGAACAAAAACCAAAAGACCCCCTACCCAAAATAATTAAGGAAGAATATAACATTTTAAACCTCAATAAAGCTCTAAAATTCATCCATTTTCCTAATAACCAAAAAGAGATTAAAAGGGCTAGAAATAGAATAGCATTTGAAGAAATGTTCTGGTTTCAACTCCAAACATTAAGGAAACGGCGCCAGTGGCAAAAGCAAAAACCAGCAGCACGCATTTTTTTGTCTGCCAAGCAAAAGGAGAAAATTGCCAAATTGATCGGGAGTCTACCATTTAAATTAACTAATGCCCAAAAAAAATGTATTGCTGAAATTCAAAAAGACATGGAAAAAGAAACACCAATGAATCGACTGCTTCAGGGCGATGTTGGTTCAGGTAAAACTGTGGTAGCGGTAATAGCTGCCTATACAGTTGCACTTGCAGGTAAAAATACTGCCTACATGGCACCCACAGAAATTCTTGCCAAGCAAGTTTACAGAACTTTTGAGAAATATTTAAAACCATACGACATTAAATTGTCATTACAAACAGGGTCAAGTCCGCAAACCGCTGTCCGCACTCCGCACACCGCCAGAAGGAAACAGCAGAAAGCGGAAGGCGGCTCGCCGTTTGCGGACGTCATTATTGGAACTCACGCACTACTCCATCGCAAAGAAATTCTAAAAAACTTAGGACTGGTTATAATTGATGAACAGCACCGGTTTGGTGTAAAGCAAAGAGCAAAGCTTCTTGACAGCAACAATATCAAAGAAAAAACACCGCATAGCCTCACAATGACTGCCACGCCAATTCCCAGAAGCCTAGCTTTAACAAGCTATGGACACTTAGATATTTCAACCATTGATGAGCTTCCTCCAGGAGTAAAACCAACCAAAACATGGGTAGTACCAGAGCACAAAAGAAGTGCGGGTTACAAGTGGATAAAAAGACAGCTTTCTACATCCAGCAATCAGCAATCAGCAGATTTAAAAAACCAAGCATTTTTTATTTGCCCCCTAATTGAAGAGTCTGAACACGAAACTTTAAAAGATGTAAAAGCTGTTACCACTGAGTTTGAAAGGCTCAAAGCTATTTTTTCAGAGTTTGAAGTAGGCTTACTTCACGGACAGATGGATAGCGAAGAAAAAGAAAAAACAGCAAGAAATTTTAGGCAAGGAAAAATCCAAGTCTTAGTCGCCACCCCCGTAGTAGAGGTTGGAGTAGATATCCCTCAAGCCAATATAATGGTTATTGAAGGGGCGCACCGCTTTGGACTAGCAGGCCTACACCAGCTCCGCGGACGAGTAGGCAGAAGTGGTCAAAAATCCTACTGTTTGCTTTTTACACCTAAGAAAGGAAAAACTACGAGAAAACGCCTTAAAGCGTTAGAAGAACACAACTCCGGACTAGAACTAGCAAAAATTGATCTAAAAATGCGGGGACCAGGAGAACTTTACGGAGCGAAACAGCATGGTATTCCGGAATTTGACTTTGCATCCCTCTCCAACTTAGATCTTATAAAAACTACCCGTGCCGCAGCACAAAAAATTATAAATGAAATAAATAACTACCCGGAATTAAAAAAATATCTAAACACTAAACACATCGCACCAAACTAAATTAGTAGCGAGTAGTAAGTAATAAGTAGCAAATAGTAAGAATTTAATGCAGTGAAGAGGAAGGGACTGGATACCCGTGACAATACTCAGCAAAGGAGAAATCAGCGCAAATCCATACCAATAGTATTCATACTTTTTAATATCTGCGCTAATCTGTACATATGAGAATAATTACAGGAACTGCAAAAGGACAAAAAATAAAAATTCCAAAAAAAGAAATTCGACCTGCCCAAAGCATTGTCAGGCACTCAATATTTTCCATGCTTCAGGGCTTAATAAAAGACGCTTATGTGCTTGATCTTTTTGCCGGAAGTGGCTCCTACGGACTAGAAGCTCTTTCCCGCGGAGCAAAAAAAGCAATTTTTGTTGATATAGACAATCGCTGCACAAAAACCATAAAGGAAAATTTGAAAAACATGAGCTTAGAAAGTAGGGGAGAGGTAATAAAAATGGATGCGGCAAAATTTGTTGAAAATGCAGATAGCACTAAATTTGACCTTATTTTCCTAAGTCCGCCATACTCCATGGGATCGCAAATTCATATTCTTAAACAATTGAAAAATATACTATCTCCAAAAGGAATTATTATCTTCGATCACGCAAAAGAAACAAAATTACCCCAAGAGGTAGATGGCCTTAAAACAATTCGCCAACGTAGCTTTGGTGCCACCACCATCTCAATTCTTGCAAAAAAGACTAGTAGCAAGTAGTTAGCAGTAAACACTTGAACATTGAACCACAAGAACATAATTAAGAATCGCAATACTAGAGGCTAGTATCATAGCCATTAAGAACATGAACTCTAATACTACGTCTTGCAGGTACAACCTAAAGCTGATACAATAGGCAAAGTTATGGCAGCAGTACCAAAAGAGCGAATCTCAATAGGGAGGAAAAACCGCAGGCGGTCGCAGCAAAAACTTCGCGCTACCATGGATGTAGCTTGTCCAAACTGTGGAAAAGAAAGGCTGCCTCACAGGGTATGCCTAAACTGCGGTTATTACCGAGGAAGAAAAGTCCTTTAACAGTAAAGTAGTCTGACAGATTAGTAATAGGCTTGCTTTATAAATACAAACAGTAGAAATCTGTCCAGATTACAAACTTACCAAATTGCTTATGGATCCCAGACACAATGCCAGGAGAATAAGTTTAGCAACTCTCTTTTCCTGGTCTGTACTTTCTCAAGAACTTAGTGAGGCTATTCGCATAGCTGCTGAAGTACTAGACATAGAAAAATACGACAAGGACCTGGCAAATTTCATAATTCAAGGTGTAACTGAGAACAAAGATTGTCTTGACCAAATAATTCAGGAAACAGCTCCCGAATGGCCCTTAAAACAAATAGCTAAAGTAGACTTAATAATACTAAGAATAGCCATTTTTGAGCTAGTTATTGCTCAGGACGTACCTCCAAAAGTTGCAATTGACGAGGCAGTGGAATTAGCCAAAGAGTTTGGAAGTGACAACTCAAGTAAATTTGTAAACGGGGTGTTAGGAACTGTAGTTGAGAAGAAAGATATTAAAACTTAAAAACTAATAGTTAATTGTTGGTTGTTTATAGTTAATTGTTGATAGTTGATAAAAGCATTAGACAAAGATCTATCAGCCATTAGCAATAAACATTATTGAAAAAACATGGATCTTGAAAAACTAGAGAAAAAAATAGATTTAACCTTTAAAAACAAAACTTTAGCCAGAAACGCATTTGTGCACAGATCATATCTTAATGAACACCCAGATTTTGAGTTAAGTTCAAATGAAAGATTAGAATTTTTGGGAGATGCAGTCCTAGAATTAGCAACTTCAGAAAAACTTTTCAGAAAATACCCAAATAAACCTGAAGGAAACCTGACCAATATTAGAGCTGCCTTAGTTTGCACTGTATCCCTTGCGGAAGAGTCAAAAAGACTAGGTTTAGGCAACTACTTATTTCTATCTAAAGGGGAAGATGACTCTGGGGGAAGAGAACGTGAATACATTCTAGCAAACACCTTTGAAGCATTTTTAGGAGCAATATACTTAGACCAAGGCTACAAAACTTGCCAAAATTTTTTAGAAAAGAACCTTTTTTACAAAGTTGACGAAATTGTTAAAAACAGAAAATACAAGGACGCAAAATCGACTCTTCAAGAAATTGCTCAAGAAGAACAAGGAATTACTCCCACCTACAAAGTTTTAGAAGAATGGGGTCCGGATCATGCAAAAAATTTCCGAATGGGTGTTTTCCTAAATGACAAACAAATTGGGGGAGGGGAGGGAAATAGTAAACAAGAAGGGGAACAGGCAGCAGCACAAGATGCCTTGGAGAGGTGGCAATAGCGCACAGCACGTTACTATTCTTTGCCATACTTTACTACGCTTAACAAGTGGAAAAAAGTAAAGTGTTACAAAGAGTTTTAAAGTATTGTTCCAAAGAAATATGTTAAAGATTCGCCTCAAACGAACAGGCAAAAGAAATGCACCCAGCTACCGAATTGTGGTTGCAGATTCGCGCAGTCCGCGCAATGGAAAAACAAAAGAGGAAATTGGTTGGTTCAATCCAACAGAAGATCCCAATAAAGTTGTTTACGACGAGGAGCGCCTAAAACATTGGATCAAAAATGGAGCACAAATGACACCTGCAGTTGAAAAACTAGTAGAAGGAACGTATGAGTACGAACCCTACACAAGACAAAATGAAAAAGAGGAAAGAAGCACAGAGGAAGAAAAATCTGAAACAGAAGAACCAGAAGCCCAAAAAGAGCGCAAGGCACAAGCGGTCGAGCAGGAAAGAGAGCCGCGAGAAAAAGAGGAAGAAGACAAGGGCGAGACACGAGAATCGTAACAGAAGTAAAAAAAAATAGAAGATAAGGGATAGGGAACAATTGCTTATTGTTGATTGTTAATTGCTGGTAGCGGATTACGCGCCAAGGGGGCATATTTACGTAGCTTCCGAGCTTCACTTTACGTGAGGTTCTTACCCGAACAATTGTTACGATTTACATGTTACCAGTCTCTAGTCCCTGCCGGCAGGCAGGCAGATCTAATTACTAATTACTAGTTGCCAGTTACTAGTTGCTAACTACTAACCATGAAAGAACTACTACATTACATAGTCGAAAGGATAGTAAATAATCCTGAAGAAGTTAAAATAGAAACAGAAGAGATAAATGACACTCTTAACCTTAAGCTTAAGGTTGCGCCAGAAGACATGGGTTTAATTATTGGCAAAAACGGAAGTACAATTCAATCTTTACGCAATCTACTTAAAACAAAAGCAATCAAAGATGATATAAGATTTAATTTGGAGCTAATGGAAAGCCCCACCAGTGAAGAGGAATAAGAGTACTATACTCTTCACAAAAGGCTAAATTCGAGTATCGAACTTCAAGACAGATAACTTGGTTTCAGTAGCCTCAATGGATTCAGCAGATTCAAGGGTTCAGAGAAAAAAATCTTTCCCAACCACTGATACCATTGAGTCCCTTGAAGCTATTGAATTCCTAAATAACAGCATAGTTATAACTTTTTTATTCCCATGCTAACCATCAACATTATAACTCTTTTCCCCAAAATGTTTTCGGGACCTTTCTCGGAATCAATTATTCGCCGTGCCCAGAAAGAAGGGAAAGTAAAAATAAACATTCACGACCTTCGCAACTGGGCAATTGATGAGCGGGGAACAGTTGATAGCCGCCCCTACGGAGGAGGAAAGGGTATGGTTCTCCGTCCCGAACCTATATTTCAAGCTACAGAAAGCATTAAACCCAAACGCCAACCAGAGAAAACCACAGTTATTCTACTTACTCCCCAAGGTAAAATATTTAATCAACAAAAAGCACAAAAACTTAAGGAACAAAAAAATCTTATCCTTATCTGTGGCCACTATGAGGGTGTAGATGAACGAGTTAGAACACATCTGGTCGATGATGAGCTGTCAATTGGGAACTACATCCTGACCGGAGGAGAAATACCTGCAATGGTTGTTACCGACGCTGTTGTTCGCCTGCTTCCTGGCGTTCTTGAAAAAGAAGCCACCTCCCAAGAATCCTTTCAGAACAGCTCAGATAAACGCAATGCGTTTATCCAGAGCAAGGGGACAGGGATTTTGGAATACCCTCAATATACCCGACCACGCAATTTTCGTGGATTAAAAGTACCAGAAATACTACTTTCAGGTAACCACCAAGAAATAAAAAAATGGCGAAGAAGAAAAGCTGTATCCCACACCAAAGAACGCCGCCCAGAACTCCTGAAAAAATCCGCGTAAATCCGTACCAAAAGGATTTATACTTTTTAATATCCGCGAGAATCCGTATCATTCCACAAAGGGGTTTTCTTTGCCAACCTGACCTTGCTGAACTCCAACTTCATAAACATCCAAATCCCGCACTTGATCCAGAGCTTTATTAACCTTATCAGAAGAAAATACATCTTCTAATGGATCCTCAGCACTAGCTTT
>JAYEID010000018.1 GCA_034659915.1 Patescibacteria group bacterium | reverse complement strand
TAAAGTGATGAAAGAAAAATTAAACCGGTTTGAAGGAGAGGAGGGTGCTTTAGCTGTGCTTTGGGATCCTGTGAAAGATAATTTTCCTCCAAACAGAAGCGACTCTGAGCAGTTAGGAAAAACTGAAAAATGGAACGTTCCCTGCCTGAATCTGGTTCAGGGGCAAATATATAATGAGAAACTTTTTCTTACCGCATATTTCCGCGCTCACGATATTTTTAATGCCTGGCCCCGCAATCTATTTGCATTAAGAGAGCTTCAAACCCGGTTAGCAAAGGACATAGGTTATGAGCTGGGAACACTTACTGTTTTTTCTCAGTTTGCTTGGGTATCTAAGAACGATCTTTCACAGGCTCAGAAAGTTGTTGATAAGTATTATAAGCAGCAGTGTGTTTGGGATCCTCGCGGTAATTTTGTAATTGAGGTCAATGACAGCCAGATTATAGCTATTCATCTTTCTCCGGAAGGAAAGAAACTGCAAGAGTTTTCAATTGATGGGAATGGACCAAAAGCTGCAGTTAAGTTGTGTGGAGAAATTGTTGGGGAGTTAGCAATTTCTGATTTAAACCACGCAGCGGATTTAGGACGTGAGCTGGTTAAAGCAGAGATAGCAGTAAAAAATAACTTAAATTACAAACAAGATAATCCGCTAACTTTTGATTAGGAGTGTAGATAATAAATTTGCTGGATTTAGATGGCAAGTGTGTTATTATTTTCTGAGATGGGGAAGAATTTTGCTTATTTATCTTTAACAATTTTAACTCTTTTGGGAATAATACTTACTATTATTCTTATTGGACGGGCGCGCAATTTTGAAGAACGGGTGAGGAAATATGATTCTGTTTATGACACACAAATTACTTATTGTTATGTTTAGCCTAAGGAGGTGATAGTTAGTGCCAGTTTACTTAATTTTTTTAATTCTTGGTGGTGTTTTCTTATTTGCTTGGCTAGTTTTGGTATTGATTCAGAAAAAAAGCGGCTCTGGAGATATTTCTACGCTTAAAGCACAGTTAGATAAGGCTGCAGGGGAAAGTAATTTTGAAGAAGAAGGAGAAGAGTCACGTGTAAAAGCAGGGGATGGCTCTGATATAGAGGTGGAAGCAGAAGAAAAGTTGGAAGAGATTTCTAAAGTAGTGGAAGAGCGTAAAGGGAAAGATATGAAAGAAGGGGATCTGGAGGAAGCGGAACAGGTTAGGGTAAGCGAGGATGCGGGTGGGCTTGAAGAAGTTAAAGAAAAAGAGAGTGAGGATGAGACAGCTGCTGGTATGGAAAGCTGGAGTACGGTTCCAGATGCTTCAGAAAATGCTGCTCAGGAAGAAAGTTCCCACGAAGTTAAGGAAGAAGAACAGGAAGAAGAAGAAAAAGAGATAGAACCAGAAGCCGAGCAGGAACCTGAATCAGAGACTTCAGAACAAAAACCCCAACAGCAAGCTCAGGAAGAGCCTTCGCCTAAAGAGGGCGAACTCCCAAGTGAACCACGGGGGCCTACTGAAAACAGCGAACCGGTGGTAGAACCAGAGGAGTAAATAAGAGGAAGTATTTACCCCTTACTTAGAATTTATTAAGACGTTGCTTAGGTGGCTGTATGTTTTTGAAGAAGCTGCTAGGCTTGACGAAAACGCGTTATCCTAATAAAATGAAGAGGATGCAGTGTTCTCAGTTAAAGAAAATTATTATGCAATTGCGTAGCTAGGGCTGTTTAGAGCAGCTTTAGTTTACGGTTGTCCCGACGACAGTCGGGATTTTTTTGTTTTAGATGTGTATGATAGGATTGGTTTAATAATCTTTAGTCTTTACAAATTATGTTTAGAAAAGTTTCGTCAAAAATAGATTTTGCTAAATTGGAACATGAGATCCTCAGTTTTTGGGAGGATAATAGAATATTGCAGAAGTATTTGCAAAAAAATAAGAAGGCAGAGAAGCGCTTTTCCTTTTTAGATGGTCCCATTACTGCTAATAACCCAATGGGTGTCCACCATGCCTGGGGGAGAACTCTTAAGGATATGTATCAGCGGTTTAACAATATGTGCGGCTTTAAGGAGCGGTTTCAAAACGGTTTTGATAATCAGGGTTTGTGGGTGGAGGTAGAGGTGGAAAAGAAACTGGGGTTTGAAAATAAGAAAGATATTGAAGAGTATGGAGTTGGAAAGTTTGTAGAAAAATGTAAGGAACATACTAAGCATTTTGCCCAAGTCCAAACCGAGCAATCAAAACGCTTGGGTTATTTTATGGATTGGGGTAATGATTATTACACAATGAGTGCGGAAAATAATTATGCGATTTGGCACTTTCTTAAGAAAGTTTGGCAAGACGGTAATCTTTACCAAGGTCGGGATAGTGTTCCGTGGTGTCCCCGTTGTGGTACAGCTATATCTCAACACGAAATTCTCACCGAAGAATATCAGGAATTAACTCACGATTCTATTTTCTTTAAACTTCCTTTGGTTGAAGATGCTTCCGCACCTGCCTGCCGGCAAGGCAGGTTCTCCAGCCTTTGGGGCTGCGGACAAGAAGCCCCAGGGGCTTATCCTGCGGCAACTGTCAAGTTGTTAGTTTGGACAACTACGCCTTGGACTATTCCTGGAAATATGGCTTTAGCTGTAGATCCAGAATTAACCTATTGGTTGTGGAAAACAGCTTCGGGGGAATATCTCATTTTTGCCGACCCGGATCAGGAGACGGGTAAATCTACCTCCAAAAAGGAGAGCGAGGAAGAGATAGAAACCCTAAATGCTTTGGATGTTGTGAAGTCGGGAGAAAAGGTTCGGGAATTTAAAGGTTCTGATCTGATTGGTTTATCTTACACAGCGCCGTATGCTGATTTTGAAGCTACAAAGAGTGTTGTGGGGGAGAATAAATACAAAGTAGTTGCTGCTGACCCTCTTATTCTCTCTGTCGACCCTTTTCAAGGTACGGGGATTGTTCACATTGCTCCCGGTTGTGGGACAGAAGATTTTCGGTTGGGTAAACAAGAAGATATACCAGTTTTACCTGTTATTGATGAGTCAGGTAATTACTTGGAGGGATTTGGTGATTTTTCGGATCAAAATGCCAAGAACTATCCTGATATTATTTTGGATGATCTTAAGAGTAGGGAAGATGGTAGATTTTTCTTTGAGATTGTGCCTTACACTCACCGCTACCCTACTTGTTGGCGTTGTAAAACCGAGTTGGTGTGGCGAGTGGTAGACGAGTGGTACATTGCCATGGATGATGAAAAAATGGAAGGTGCCCGTAATTATCGCGCTGAGCTAAAGGAAAATATAAAGGATGTAGAGTGGATACCGGAGTTTGGGTACAAGCGGGAGTTGGATTGGCTTAATAATATGGAAGATTGGTTAATTTCCAAAAAGCGTTATTGGGGGCTTTGCTTGCCCATTTGGGAATGTAGTGATTGTGGTCATTTTGAAGTGATTGGTTCTAGGGAAGAACTTGGGGAGCGGGCGATAAGCGGTTGGGAAGAGTTTGAGGCGCATACTCCCCACCGCCCTTATGTGGACGCTGTAAAGATTGAATGTTCAAAATGTGGGGGCGTAGCAAGTAGGGTTGAAGGTGTTGGTAATCCGTGGTTGGATGCGGGAATTGTTGCTTATTCTACCCTCAATTATTTCGAAGATCGTGATTATTGGGAGAAATGGTTTCCAGCTGACTTGGTTTTGGAGTGTTTTCCCGGGCAGTTTAAAAATTGGTTTTATTCTCTCTTGGCGATGAGTACTGTGTTGGAAAAAAGAGCGCCTTTTAAGACTTTGTTGGGGCACGGTTTAGTTAAGGATGAGCACGGAGAAGAGATGCACAAATCTAAGGGTAATGCAATTTGGTTTGATGACGCTGCCGAAAAAATGGGAGTAGATCCTATGCGTTGGTTGTATGTAACACAAGATCCTTCCCACAATTTAAAATTTGGTTACGGCCCGGCTAGGGAAGTAAAAAGACGGTTTCTTTTTATTCTTTGGAATTCTTTTAAATATTTTGTAACTTATGCTCGTTTGGACAATTTTGATCCGGCAGAGGCAATGAAGTTGCCGGAGGGGGAGGAAAAGTTTACTTTGGATACTTACCAATTAAATGTAATGGATAAGTGGATTATTTCTAAATCAAATGAAACGTTTAAGGAGGCCAAAGAGTATTTGGAAAAATATGAACACCATAAAGCAGCACAGATTTTGGAGGGTTTTGTGGTTAAAGATCTCTCTACTTGGTATATTCGAAGAATTCGTAATCGGGTTGGTCCGACTGCTCCCAATAATAATAATGATAAGTTTTGCGCTTACCAAACATTGTATGGGGTATTGTTGCGCTTGACTAAAGTTCTTGCTCCATTTATCCCCTTTACAACTGAGATAATGTATCAGGTTTTGACGGAACCACAAAATATAGAAGGAGAGGAAACCGATGTTTTAGGTAAGTTGGATTCAGTTCATTTAACCAGTTGGCCCAAGTACCATGAGTATTTGACGGACAACGATGTTCTTAAAAATATGAAGATTGTCCGCGAAATTGTGGAGAAGGGCCACGCCGCTCGCCGCGATGCGGGGATCAAGGTCCGCCAGCCGTTAGACAAGATGACTGTAGAGATGAAGGCTGCCGCAGGAGAAGCCCCTGGGGCTTCTTTTCTGCTGGGGAATGCGGCAGCGGACCAGTATACCCAAATCATCAAAGATGAATTGAACATCAAAGATATAGAATTTAAGGAAGGCAAGGGAGAATTGGAAGTAAAGCTGGATACAGAAATTACGGAAGAGCTGCGTTTAGAAGGTGTGGCTAGAGAATTGGTTAGAAATATACAAAAAGCACGTAAGAAAGCAGGCTGTGAATGGGATGATCAGATCATTGCTACCTATCCTGCCAATAAGGAAAATAACGCTGCTGTTGAATCCTTTGGAGATTATATTAAACAACAGACACTTTCTGACCAACTTCAACCGGGTGAAGATTTTAAGGTTGAGGTTGTAGAAGGCTGACACCCCACAAGTCGTAACTGTTACACATGGCAGTTGGAGCTAGCAAGTATCATGGTGCCTTTTTGAGTCCTGAACCCTGCGGGTCAGGACTATTTTTTGCCTGTGTTCTCTTTGCTGGTGGTAGATGATGTTGTTTATGCGGTAAGATATAGTTACAGATGAGGATGATTGAAAAGAAAGAATTTTTGAAGTGTTTACAAAAGTTTATATTTGTTGGTATTTTCATTTTTGTAATTAGTTTGGGAGGTTTGGTTCTTCTTTTTAAAGATATTTCTCTGAAGTATGAGCCTGATTTAACGACGCTAGTTTATGATCGGAATGGGGAACTAATATATGAAATTTTCCGTGAGGAAAATCGGGTGTGGGTTCCGCTTGAAAAAATTCCGGAGAATTTGCGAAATGCTGTTATTGCTATGGAAGATGCCCGCTTTTACAACCACGTGGGGTTTGATCCTGTGGCAATCGGGCGCGCCTTACATTCTATTATTTTTAAAAAAAACTTACAAGGCGCCTCCACTTTAACCCAGCAGTTTGCGAAAAATGCTTTTCTTACCTCAGAGCAAACTGTTAGCCGAAAGGTTAAAGAAGTTATTATTGCTACCCTTTTGGAATTACGCTACTCGAAAGATGAAATACTAGAAGCGTATTTAAATGAGGTTTCTTATGGTGGTGTTTACCATGGAGTTGGAACTGCTTCTCAGTTTTATTTTGGTAAAAGTGTAGAAGAGCTTACATTGGGAGAGTCTGCTGCTCTGGTTGCACTTACAAGAGCTCCGACAGCGCTTTCACCTTATTTACATGGGAAGGAGACAATAAAAAAACGGCAGAGTAAGGTTTTGCAGAAGATGGTGGAGTTTGGATATATTACTGCGGAAGAGCAAGAAAATGCTATTGAAGAAGATATTGACTTTGTTTACCAGTCCTCTGCTTTTCGTGCTCCTCACTTTTCAATGTATGTTCGTCAAGTACTGGTAGAGACTTTTGGCGAGGACGCAGTTTTTAAGGAAGGGTTGCAGGTTTATACTACCTTAGACCTGGAATTACAAGATTTTGCTTTTGAGCAGGTAAGGGAGGAGGTAGAAAAGTTAGAGCGTTTAAAGGTTTCTAACGGTGCCATAGTAGTAACTGATCCAGGTGGTGGCGATATTTTAGCAATGGTTGGCTCAAAAAATTATTTTAATGACGAAATTGGTGGTGCTTATAATGTTATTTTGGCTTACCGGCAGCCTGGTTCAGCTATTAAGCCTGTTTTGTATTCAAAAGCTTTTGAAGAAGGTTATTCTCCAGCTACAATTTTGTTTGATATTCCAACAACATATCAGCGATCTTGGGGAAATTACACACCTGTAAATTATGACGGTCGGTTTCACGGACCAGTTACTATAAGGAGAGCGTTGGCTAGCTCTTATAATGTTCCGGCAACGAGAATGCTGGCAGCAATGGGTGTGGAGAAGATAAAAGAGCAAGCAGATAAAGTAGGTATTCCCTATTATGGTGACAGAGGGGCTGATTTATCCTTGGCATTGGGAGGAGAGGCTGTTCGCCCTCTTGATCTGGCAGAAGTATACGGTGTTTTTGCAAATAGTGGTGAACGGGTAACTCCCCATCCGTTGCTTGAAGTAAAAGATAGCAAAGGCAATACCTTGTACAGAGCTACTCCGGAAAGAACAAGGGTTTTGAGCCCGGAAGTAACTTTTTTAATTTCTGACATTTTAGCTGACAATCAAGCGAGAGCCCCGGCTTTTGGTTCTGATAGTTTGTTGTATTTTGGTGGAACAAAAGTTGCAGTAAAAACTGGTACATCTAATAGAAAACGGGATAATTGGGCAGTTGGTTATAATCCAAATTTTGTTGTGGTAGCTTGGGTTGGAAACAATGATAATTCACCTATGCATCCTTTTTTAGCTTCTGGAATTACTGGTGCTTCTTCTATTTGGAGAAAGGTAACAGATAAGTTGCTAGAGACAAGAGGTAGCCAGTGGTATGAAAAACCCGAAAATGTTATTCCTATGGAAGTAAGTACAGTGACAGGAAAAAAAGCTTGCGGAGAGGGTAGTAGTAGAATTGAATATTTTATTATGGGTACAGAACCAGTAGAGTGTGGGGAAACAACAAAGGTTTTGGTTTACTTTGAAGATGAAGAGAAACGGGTTATTAAAGAGCTTTCTGAAGAAGAGGAACAGCACTTTGAAGAAAATGCAGAAGAATTTTTGGAGCACTTGTTCCAGCGGGACTTTAAAAAACATGAAGTTGTAAATTATCAAATTGAATTTGCTCCTGCAGTAGAAGCAGATCCTCTTTTGGAACAACGTCCGCAAGAGTTGATTTTGGAGAGTAGGGAAGTCGAGTTGTACCAGAGATTTTGATCTTTTTTTTTTGTTTTAGGTGTGAGTATAATTTAGTGAATTATGTTAAGTAAAGTTATTTCTTTTCTCAAAAATATAGATATAAATATAAAAGTTGATGTCTATCTAATTCTTGCAATTCTACTCTTACTAGGTTTTGGAATGGTGGTGATCTGGAGTACTAATCCGGTGCTTGCTCAAAAGCAGTTCTATTTTGTTCTTTTTGGTTTAGTTTTGTTTTTTACCTTATCCGTTTTTGATTATCGTAATTTGGCACGTATATCGCCATATTTGTTTTTCTTGGTTGTAATTTTTTTGGTTCTAACTCCGATAGTTGGAGCGCGTGTAAGAGGAACTGGTCGTTGGCTTAGTCTAGGTCCGCTTACCTTTCAGCCATCAGAACTTGCAAAATTAGCCTTGATCCTTGTACTTTCATGGTTCTACTGTGTAAGTTCTTTAGACTCGTTACATAAGTTTCTAGTAAGTTTACTAATTGCAATTTTTACAGCAGGGCTTGTTGCTATTCAGCCTGATTTAGGCACCGCAGTTGTTCTTATTGCTCTATGGGTATTTGTTTCTTTTGTAGCTAAGATACCACTTATTTACTTTATTTATTCTGTTCTTGTGACTGTTTTAATGCTTCCTATTGCTTGGTCTATTTTGGCGCCTTATCAGCAAGAGCGAATCTATGCTTTTATAAGTCCTCGTTCTGACCCGCTTGGTTCAGGCTACAATGTGCTTCAAGCTGTAATTGCGGTTGGTTCTGGCATGTTTTTTGGGAGAGGTTTGGGTAGAGGTCCCCAATCTCAGCTTCGGTTTCTTCCGGAAAGAACAACTGATTTTGCCTTTGCCTCCTTGGCTGAGGAATGGGGTCTTTTAGGTGCTTGTGTACTTTTGGGTTTGTTTTTCTTGCTTCTGGCTAGGCTGTGGAAGATTGCAAGCAGTTCCGAGACTGGGTTTGGTGCACTAGTTACTACTGGGGTTTTTGCAGTTATTTTTACCCAGATAATTATTAATGTGGGAATGAATGTGGGTATTATGCCTGTAACTGGTTTGCCCTTACCACTTATTTCAGCTGGGGGTAGTTCTCTTATTACAACTTTAGCTTCTTTGGGATTGGCACACAGTGTTTTTATTCATACCGAAAATTGAACCCCGCCTTCCGACCCTGCTGCAGACAATACTTTGCAATTAGTATTTAGTAATTAGAGATTAGTAACTGGTAACGCGTAACTTGTAATTTGAAATCTGTTATTTAGTTATCGAGACTTCCGGAGGTTCGATTTCGCTTTCCACTGTTAATATTTCTAATACTTGAGTTTACAGGCTTTTTGGTGTAAAATCACATGGCGATGGATTATGCGGTAATTCCTTTGGCAGGGAGTCAGTTTCTTGTTTCGCCAGGGGATAAATTAAAAGTTAATCGTGTGCCTTATAAAGAAGGTGATACCTTTGAAGTTACACCCTTTCTTATTTCGAAGGGTAAAAATCTAGAAATTGGGCTTCCGGAAGTAAAGAATTTTAATGTAGCTTTGAAAGTAGTAGAACATGGGAAAGATGAAAAAATTTATGTTCGCAGGTTTCGATCAAAATCACGTTACCGCCGCAAAAAAGGTCATCGACAGCCAATTTCTGTTTTGGAAGTTTTGGAAATAACAGGAAAAGGGAAAAAAACGAAGGAGCTTAAGGCTGAAGAAAAGGAACCTATTAGAGAAGAGAAAGTAGATATAGATTCTTTGGGTCTGTCAACAAGGACAGAAAATGCGCTCAAGGATGCGGGTAAAACAGATCTTTCGAAGCTGAGTGAGATGAATAAAAAGGAACTAATGGAAATAAAAGGAATTGGTGAAAAAGGCGCAGATGAGATAATTACGAAATTAAAATAACATTGAGATACTGTTTATTGATGGTTTTAGTGGGTTGAGATTAGCAAAAATCAGCTATTAATCCGCAAAGATCTGTATTCCTATGGCTAAAAGAAAAGCTGCTGGTGCAGGCGCAAGACAAAAAACAACTCCAAGAGGAAAAAGATTGGGGTTAAAAGTAAATCACGGGCAAGCTGTCAAAGCTGGTCAGATCTTGGTACGTCAACGTGGTTCTACGTATCATCCTGGTATTAATGTAGGTATGGGTAAGGATTACACCTTGTATGCTGAAAAGCCAGGTCAGGTAGAATTTAGCAATGTTCGGAAGGGAAAGAAAAAGGTTAGTATTGTGGCTGATCAATAACTGCAAAAGTTTGCGGTGGCCAATACCTAAACCAAGCTTTGCCAACAATTTCTCCTTCTTGTACAGTACCCCAATCGCGAGAATCCGAACTTCGTGCTCTATTGTCACCCATTAAAAAGTACTCTCCTTCTGGGATTTGAAATTTTTCTCCTTCTTTGAGAAAAGTACCTCCTTCAGTTTCTGGGTTGTAAAGATAAGGTTCTTCCAAAGCAACTCCTTGCGGATGCTCGTCATTGTAAATAAACACCTTCCTGTTCTTTATTTGAATTGTTTCTCCCGGTAATCCAACTACTCTTTTAATATAGTCATATTCATGAGCTTTGGGGTACTTAAACACAATTATCTCTCCCCGTTGTGGTTTACGAAGGTAAAAAGAAACTTTTTCTGTAATTAACATTTCTTTGTCCCGGAAATTTGGAAACATTGAATTTCCATTAATTTGGTGAGGTTGGAAAAGGAATAAATAGGCGACTGCAAATAGAGCAAGTGCCATAACAAGGACCTCTATCGTATCTAGAATTAGATTTCCCAGTGATTTAAGAAAGTTTTTTAGCATGTGATTATGTTAACTCTCTTAAATTTGGGCTGCAAGCACCTTCCTGGTATGATATGATTATCGTAGATTTGTAGAAAAGATTCTTTGCGGATGAGAATAAGGTTGCGTAGCTCAGTTGGTTAGAGCGCCACACTCACATTGTGGAGGTCCCTGGTTCGAATCCAGGCGCAACCACCAGTCAATCAGCGATCAGCTTGTATCTTACAAACTTCATTTTTCAGTTTCAGCTACTAACTAACAATTAACAATTAGCAATCAATAAGCAGCAGTCAACGCCTCCCTGTTTTTGTTTTTCCTTATTTTGCTCTTCACCTCTAAGGTCTAAAATTTAACATATTTTGGTTACCCTCGTGTGCTATTATACCTTCATGTCTACTCGCCGAGTTGTTGCTAAAAACACCGCAATGCAGGTGGTTGGCAAAATTATTACTGCATTTTCAACGCTTGCGGTTACTATGTTAGTGACGCGTAGGTTTGGCCCTGAAGGTTTTGGCCAATTCATGATTATGACTACCTTCCCCGCGTTGTTTTGGATTATGGTTCAGTTTGGGTTTAATGAAATTGTTGTGCGAGAGATTAAGAAGAGAGAAGAAAAGACTCAAGTTCTTTTTTCCAATTTACTCGTCCTTCGGTTGATTCTTGCGGTTTTTTTCACAGCAGTTGCGCTTTTTACTCTTTTTGCAGTTCTTCCTTATGATGCGGACGTAAAACTTGGTGCTACCTTAAACTTGGTCACACTGTTTGTGATGAGCTTTTATTCTACGGCTCAAGTTCTCTTCCAAGCTAAACTTGCTTATAATTTACAGCTGATATCGCAAGTCATAGGCTCTTTGGGGGGCTTGGCATTTTCAATTGCAATGATTTTTTTGGGCAAGCCGGTTCTTTGGGTCGCCCTTGGTTCCTTGATTGGTTACAGTACAATGGCTTTTTCTGCTTCCCTTTTGGTTTCCCGGTTTGTTAGCTTCAAGAAGCTAGAGTGGTGCCCCGCTAGAGCTAAGAAGCTGTTTAAAATGGCTCTCCCCGTTGGTTTAGCCCTGATTTTTAATATTTTTGACTTTAAGATTGATAGTTTAATGCTTTCGGCCTTACCTTTGAAAACAACTGTTTCTAATAATTCTGCGGTTGGTTTTTACAGCTCTGCTTTCAAAATATTTGAAGTTATTTTGACTTTGCCTTTCTTTTTTATGAATTCTGTTTATCCTTTTATGGTGGAAAAGGTAAACGAGGGGGAAAAGCTTTTCCCTGTACTTGGGAAGTCAGTTAGTTTTTTGTTGGCAGTTTCTATTTTAGGAGTGGTTGTGGGAATTCCTTTAGCGCCACATCTAATTTATTTTGTTGCGGGGTCGGGTTTTGGAGCTTCGGTTAAAGTTTTAAGAACACTTCTTTATTCACTTCCTGTGTTTTTTCTCACTTCACTTCTTAGCCGTACTGTTTTGGTGTTGGAAAAGCAAAAAGTACTGCCTTGGATCTACGGCGCGGCTACGGTTCTAAATATTGTTTTAAATATGATTTATATCCCCCGCTATACTTATACGGCAGCAGCAGTGATTACTGGCGTAACGGAAGTCTTTGTTTTGGTATTGCTGGTAGTTGCTTTGAGGAAATCGCTTTTAGTGTCTTGTAGTAGCGAACTTTAGTTCGCACTTTGCGAGGCGTAGACTAAATGCAGTACTATGTAGTGTACGCGGCGCCGAATCCGCTACACTGGATAAAGTAGCCTGTTTTAACCTGCGCCAAGGAGATCGCAGGTAATTTGTAGAGAAGTAATGAAAAAACTAAGCCTTAGTATAGTAATTCCTGCCTATAATCGCGAAGGTGTTGTGGAGGAAGTTATAGATTCTCTTTTCAGTCAAAGCTTAGACAAAGAGCGCTACGAGATAATTGTTATTGATGATGCTTCTACGGACAATACATATAAAATTTTCAAAGAGCTTGAGAGTAAGTATCCAATTAGGCTTTTTCGAAACAATCGTAACAAAGGCCCCGCCGCTGCCCGTAATTTTGGGGTCAAGCAGGCCCAGGGCAGTGTAATTTTGTTTTTAGATGTGGATATCATTGCTGTGCCAAAGCTGTTAGAAAAGCACTATGATTGGCATCAAAAGCACCCTGGGAAAGAAATTGCTCTGGTGGGTAAAACTTCATGGCACGCGGACTTGGAGGTGACGCCCTTTATGCGTTGGTTGGAACGCGGTGGGCCCATGGTTGATTTTACCGGTTTGGAACATGATATGGAAACTAACTTTCTAAATTTTTATACAGGTAATGTTTCGCTGAAAAAGGCGTTCTTTCTTGAAAACGGTGGCTTCGACGAAACCTTTTCGGCGGGCGGATCACTTGCATATGAAGATACAAAACTGGGCTTAAGGCTCCAGAAAGCTGGCATGCGCCTATTTTATAGTGAAGAAGCACTTGGATACCACAAAGACTTTAAGATGTTAGAAAACGTCTGTGCGCGCCGGCATGTGTACGGAAAGGCAATTGCCAAATTTAGAGAAAAACATCCCGAAATAGAAAATTATTTCCGTGACGATTTGAAATATAAATTGACAAAGCCTCTTGTTAATAGATTAACTATGAAATTGCTGGACCCTCTGGCAAAATATCTGGAAACACGACTATATTGCCCCCCAATATTCTGGCTTGTCTGCCGTTATTATTATAACCAAGGCATGACCAATTTCTAAGCCCCGGGGGCTTAAAATTTTATGAGACTTGATAAATTGTTGATTTATAGTTTGATATTTTCGTTTTGTTTGGGGCAGTTTGGGAGGTTGTCTTTTTTTGGTGGAAATGTCAATATCTATATTTGGGATTTTTTAGCGGTTGGTTTAGTTGGGGGTTGGATGGTTTATAAATTGGGGATTGAGAAAAAAATGAAACTTCCGCCGCTGTGGCTCCCTATTTTTGTTTTTTCCTTTATTGCTTTTATATCGCTTGTTAACGGCTTCCGTTGGGTTGATGCGCGTGAAGGTATTGTTGCCGCCGGTTATTGGGTACGTTGGGTTGTTTATTCCGGTGTTTACTTTGTTGCTTCTGATTTGTTTGGAAAAGATTCAAGTATTAGGTACCAAGTAATAAACACTTTAATTGCTGCAGGCGTGGTGTTAGCTATGCTGGGATTTGTGCAGCTTGCAATTTTCCCTGATTTGTCTCAACTTGATCCAGAGTTGGGGTGGGACCCGCACAAAAATAGAATGGTATCGACCTGGCTCGACCCGAACTTTTTGGGGGCGTATTTTGTACTCTGCCTATGTTTATTGCTGTCTAGATTATTTTTCCTTTTTGACCATTCCCCAAAAGAAGCACCAAATAACAAATTTCAAATTTCAAATGTTTGGAACTTGGTTTTTGGAATTTGGGATTTTTTTACCACTTCCCTTGCTGGTTTAACTGTACTTTCCATAATACTTGTAATTGCTTTGTTACTTACGTTCTCGCGTAGTGCTTGGGGTATGTTTGCCGTAGTTTTGGGAGTTTTTGGGATTCTAAAGTCGCGCAAACTCCTATTTCTTATGGTGTTGATGTTCTTCTCGGCTTATTTTTTTATTCCCCGCGTTCAAACCCGAATTTCGGGGATTACGGACCCGGCGGATTCGGCGCATTTTCGGCTCATTTCGTGGCAGAGGACTTTCGAAATTATAAGGAAGTATCCGGTCTTGGGGGTAGGATTCAATGCCTTTCGTTACGCACAAGAGCGAGCAGGCTATTTTCGTACCGAACGGGGTGTTCCAGTAGATAGTGGCCATGCCGGTGCCGGGTCTGATTCCAGTATTCTTCTTGTTTGGGTAACAACCGGGCTTTTGGGGTTAATTTCGTATCTTTGGTTGTATGGGAGCGTTGCTTGGCAGTCACTTGAAGAGGTAACGGGTAGCAAAAGGAGAAATAGCTATTTCTCTCTTAGCTTACTAGCAAGTTTAGGAGGTTTATTTATGGAATCTAACTTTATTAATTCTTTATTCTACTCACCAGTTGTTATTTGCCTATGGTTATCAATAGCTGTAGCACTAACAGATTAGGCTTTGGCGACTTTTAAGTTGGGAAATAGGGTAGGGGACTGTGGTCTTTTTGTAGTTACGTAATTCTTGGAAAATTAGTACTAAAAATTGTTTCAAATAACAGGTAGATATTGGTTTTTTTCTCCAATTCAATCTAATTATTACCATCCCAGCCAAAATTAAAATTTAAATTAGCATGTTTCAAGGAAGTGTTTGTTTTTTCACGCGTTTTTTCTAACAAGAGTAGGGGGGCTAAAAAAATTTTACTCCTTCCCTACGAAAGTAATTTTTAGTTTAAAATTTTAAATTTAAAATTTAGAATTGACGATTTAGTCTTCTTCTGGAGCCTCGTATTTTACAGTAATTTCTTGTTTAGTTTCATTTCCTGCTTTATTTTCAGCAATTATTTCAATCTGGTTGTCCCCCTCTTCTAACTTAAGCGAGTGTTCAAAATTACCCTCCTCCCCTACTCTTACCCACTGACCATTTATTGTTATTTTGGTATCTGGTTCAGTCATGCCCTTGATTGTGATTGTTTCCTTGTCTTTTCCTTCGAACTCTTCTCCTTCTTTTGGTTGGTCAACTGTAAGTTCAGGTTCTTCCTCGTCAAAAATAATAGTGTGGGTAGCAGGTTGTCGACAAACATTTCCAGCTTCATCAATTGTTTCTACTTCAATCCTATTTTCCCCGTCAAAGAGGGTAATGCTTTCAAAAGTAAAACTTCCTTCCTTATCCACTACCACCTCACTGGTTTTTGACTCGTTAAGGTGGAGTACAACTTTGGCACCTGGTTCAGCATAACCAGAAATGTTTAAAGTGTCTTGGTCTGTAGCTTCTGGTAGGGTTAAAAGTTGTGGTGGGGCTGGTGGGATGCGGTCTTGGGTTTCTGCAGGTGCTGGACTGCCCGGCCGGATTGCACTCCAAAACACATCAATGTTTGGTGCTATACGGGTAAGGAACAGATAAAATAAAGTCAGGACAGCGCCGGTTCCAATTAAGGAAAAAAGGAGAATACGGAGATTTCTCCAGTCTTGTTTAGATAGGTAACTTGATTTGTAACTAGAACCTTTTTTGTAGGATTTCCTTGCCATATGATTTAAGGTTATTGTAGCAAAAAATTTTGGAAAAGCTAAATAGCGCAAATTTAGAAGCTGCGATGTTCTTATTAGTGGGGAAGAAAGTAGTTATTTAACTACCAAGACAGTTTTAAGTTCGTTTGTTAAGATAAATGCAGAAATGTTTGATTACTTTGCAGTAAAAGAATTTTTGAAAAGTGAACCTGATTATCGCTGGGAGCAAGTTAAAAAGGCGTTATTTCAAAACTATGTGTCAGGTTGGGATGAGGTTACTACTCTACCCCAAGAATTAAGAACAGAGTTAAGGAGGAAATTTCCTTTAGGTATAAAAGCGGATATTTTAGAATCTAAGGATAAAAGAACTGCAAAAGGGTTGTTGACTTTGGATGACAGAGAAAAAATAGAAACTGTTCTTATGCAACATGCTCCAACACGGAATACGGTGTGTGTTTCAGCTCAAATTGGGTGTCCAATTGGGTGTACTTTTTGTCAAACTGGGCAAATGGAATTTGTTCGTAACCTTACAATTTCGGAAATTTTGAACCAAGTTTTATTGTGGGGACGGTATCTAAAGCAACGTGATTCTAAATCATTGGTTACTAATCTTGTTTTTATGGGAATGGGAGAGCCATTTTTAAATTTTGACAATGTTATTAGAGCTGTTCTAATTTTTAATGATAGGGAAGGCTTTAACATTGGTGCACGGAAGATATCTATTTCTACTATCGGGATACCAGAAGGTATAAGGTCATTAGCAAAGGAGCCTCTCCAGGTTAATTTAGCTGTTTCTTTACATGCGCCTACAAATAAGATTCGAAGCAGACTAGTTTCTGCTAATAAAAAATACCCAATTCAGGTAATTATGAATGCTGTGGATTATTATATTGAAAAGACCAATCGTAAAGTTATGTTTGAGTATTTGCTTTTGGCTGGTATAAATGATTCTGAGGAGCAGGCAGAGAAGCTGAGCCAGCTTCTAAGCCGCCGGTTGTGTATGGTTAACCTTATTGCTTATAATCCCACTAGCAACAACTTCAGTGTGCCGTCAGCACGCCAGATTGAAACTTTTAAGCAAGTCTTAGAGAAAAATGGAATAACTGTAGCACTAAGAAAATCTTACGGTCAGGATATCCAAGCAGCATGTGGACAATTGGCAGTCTCTTCTTAAGTTGGTTTGGGGTAAGGGAAATGTTACAATTAGGTTGTTGTTATGAATAAGAGTAAATACCAAAAAGGGTGGCGCCCCTATGATCCCCAACGAAAAGAAACCTATGCTTTGAGTCGCTCCAAAATTGATTTGTTTTTAGAATGTCCTCGTTGTTTTTATCTTGATCGCCGCTTGTGGGTCAAACGCCCAGGTTGGCCTGCGTTTACTCTCAATTCTGCTGTTGATGCTCTTCTTAAAAATGAATTTGATCTTTTGCGTAAAAATGGGGAACAGCACGAATTAATGAAAAAGTACCAAATTGAAGCACTTCCTTATCAACATTCGCAACTTGATGAATGGCGAGATAATTTTACTGGGGCTCGGGTGGTACATCAGTCTACAAATCTAGAAATATACGGAGCTATTGATGACCTTTGGATTACACCAGAAGAGCAATTGGTGATTGTTGACTATAAATCTACTAGTACAAATAAAGAAATTGATCTTGATGATAAATACAAAAAGACGTTTAAGAAACAGGCAGAAATTTACCAATGGATATTTAGGCAAAAGGGCTTTGCTGTTTCAGATACTGCATACTTTGTTTATGCAAATGCGGGGCGGAACCGACCTAAGTTTGATGGGCGGCTTGAATTTGAAATGTCAATAATTCCTCATAAAGGTGATGATTCTTGGGTAGAAGATACAATTTTTGAAATTAAGAAATGCCTAGAAGTAGATGAGATTCCAGAACCTAATTCTGAATGTGAATATTGCCAATACCGTGAGCAAGCTGGCAAAGCTCTTTCTGATCAACCTTTGAAGCTTCTGTAAGTAGTGTATTTAAATCCTTTCCAAAAAGTGCTACCCTACTTTTGTTGGATTGAAAATCTAAAATTTTAAATTTAAAATTCTTCCAAAGGTGGTGATACAAAATGTTATCTAAAACACCAATTGATCTTTCCAAAGTTAAACAAGAAAATATTGACAAAGAAATTTTACGCTTGGGAATTATTGCTGAGTATGATGCGGTAAGCCTTTATGAACAGATGGCCGAAATGACCAATGATGAGGAAATTCGGGCTATCTTGTTGGATATTGCAGATGAGGAAAAGGAGCATATTGGAGAATTCCAAACGCTACTTCTAGCCCGTGATAAGGAATTGGGAGAGAAGATGGAAGAGGGGAAAAGAGAGGTAGAAGAACTAACCTAATTGCAAAAATCACAAATTCAAAGCACCAAGTTCCAAACAAAGGGATGTTTGGGTTTTGTAATTTGAAATTTGTAATTTATTAAGATGGGGTGTCCAAATATTCAACAAAATTTAAACCGTTGTCCTTGCACATATCACTCTTGCCCCCGCAAAGGCAAGTGTTGTGAGTGTCTTGAGTACCACCTATCTCGCAATGAACTTCCTGCTTGTGCTTTTTCTAAGCAAGCAGAGAAAACCTATGACCGCTCCTTTACTAAATTTGCCGAAGACCACGAGCTTTAAAAAAAAGATCCCCCTCCTGTGATCTACGCAGCTTTCATGTGCTTGCGCAACGAATGATCACAAAAGGGGGCGAGTCAAGTCTGCAAGTGCTTGGCCAAGCAAATTGACCTCTTTTTCTAACTTTTTAGCATTTTTTTATTTTTCCCAGCCGAGCAGCCAAGCCTGCTGTTCCGGTGCCGGTCTTTTTTTTAGTGTGAATCTCCAACCCATTATATCTGGAGACACCCTCCCCTACGCCCCGTCTTTTTCTGATTCCCTTATTGGGGAGAACCTTTTCTAGGAATCATAGCTTTGCAACTAGTGAAGAGCACAAGGATGGTCTATGTCGAATGACCACCAACTGGCCGGACCCAGCCCACTAGTTAGCATATTTCACACCTAAAGCAAAGCTTCTAGAGCCTCACGACTCTGGCTGAATTTTAACTTATAATGTTGGCTTTGTCAATGGAGAAAGATAGAAAATGATTGCTTATTGTTGATTGTTTATAGTTAATTGTTGATAGTGGGATACGGAATACAAAGAACGCGTAACAAATTACGTGTTACCAGTTTCAAGTTTCTATTTACTTATTATTAAATGCTAAATGCTTTTTACTTACTACTAGCTACTTACTACTTACTACTTACTACTGCTTTTTGGAGCGGGATACGGGAATTGAACCCGTCGCTTCACCTTGGGAAGGTGATGTATTACCACTATACTAATCCCGCACAAACCCCCGTTCCGATAAATTGGAATTAGTGCTTATCCGGGGGTTTTATGTATAAAGAGTCACTCTGAAGACCTTGGTCTGCCAAGGTCGATAGAGTCTTCCTTTTTCCGCTCTGGCGGAACGCGGGTTGCGGTAAGCCGAAAGCGAATTAAGGTAGTGTAAGTGTTTGTCCCACCTCAATTAATGCTTGTGTACCATCAGGTAGGGTTCCGATTTGATCACTGTTAGCGTCACGAATCTTAGTCCATTCAAAACCGGAGCCATAGCGAGCCTCGGCAATTTCCCACAGCGTATCGCCAGCTTGTACAGTGTATTCATCCCCCGTAATATCACCCTCTTTGTAGTCGTTAGCTACCCAGGTTTCTGCGCCAGTTTCCGCAGTTCCCTCAACTTCACCCTCGCTCACTTCACTCACGGTTTCTTCTTCCTCCTCTACTATTTCTTCTTCTCCTAATTGTTCCTCTTGCTCTTTTGTCTGGTTAACCTGTGCACCTTCGTCAAGAACTTGTTCTTCACCAATTCTGGAAAAATAGTTATAGACTAGGAAACCGGCAATAATAACAAGGATTCCCGCGCCAACCGCTGCTAACCTGCTTTTAAGCTCTTCGTTAGCGAGTACATCGTCAACTTCCATAGTAATGAGTCCCTTTCTGGGCAGTACACAACTTATAAATTCGGATAATCTCTCTCACAACTCTTTTGCGCGTCTGTCCCCAATAAGACCTCAAATTCTTCTGAGAACTTGGATGGTCGGAATTGAGTCCTGAGTAAGGTGTTGTCCTCAACACCGCATCGAAGGATCCTTTAAATATATTGTTTTCACATTGTGTGAGTGCTTGGAATCTGTTTTGCCAGCAGTCAGATCCGATAGCCACTCGAATGTTGGTACCAGTGTTCGGGGACAATTAATCCCACTCTCCTTCAATTAGTCTTTTCTTCTTTTCTCTTGACCATCCTTTTATTTGTTTTTCTCTTTTCTTGCCCTCCTTCTTCGTTTCAAAAGGCTGTTTTCCAGACGAGCTTTAGCGGTTTGTGCTTTTTTGTATGGGTTGCGCCGTGACCTTTGAGATGGCTAACAAAACGATCAAAAGGTTCGCTGCTGTAACCAGTATAATAGCTCCCGTCCGTACAAAGCAAAATGTATGTGTAGTATCTATTTCTAGACAGGCAGTTTTGGTGTTTCTTCGTCTTTGCAGCAAGTTAAGAATATGAAATTCTAAACGTTGCATTTAACTTTTGAAGGATGGCCTTTCGACAGGCTCAGGGCACTCATGAGTTCTAAACTCTTCTACATCCGCACCTGCCGGTTGGCAGATTGCGAGACGAACTCGTTAAGATCTCATGGTGGCGGGGCTGACGGGATTCGAACCCGCGACCTCTTCCTTGACAGAGAAGCGCGCTAACCGCTGCGCCACAGCCCCACAGTGTAAATCCAAAAACTTCTAGTTTTTGGCCAATTGAACTGTGCCCTGAACCGTGTTCCTGTCTGCAGGAAATCTGGTTCGGGGCTTAATGAGACCTCCCGACACGTCGGGATTGGTCGGAATTAGGCCCTGCACCTGAAAGGGTGTACCCGACATGGTATGTCCCTATGTGGTACGGGGCTCAACAATTAAATGTTAACAGTACTCTTAGCACCTCAAGACTATCAAAACTTGACCTAATAGTCAACATATGGACTCTTATTTTGGTAGGGATTTAGCTGTTGTTGCACCTAGCCAGGAGATGATAAAATAGATATACTTTGCAAATTGTACTTTTACTGAACGGAGGTGATTAAAAATGACAGCAGTGCTAATTTTGCTAGCTTTGGTTGGGTTGATAGGGGTCTTTGTTTGGGGTCTTTATAATTCTCTAGTTACTGCCAAACAAAGGGTAGATGAATCTTGGTCGCAAATTGAAGTGCAGCTAAAACGTAGAGCAGATTTAATTCCCAATTTAATTGAAACTGTTAAAGGTTATGCTAAGCACGAGCAGGAAATTTTTGACAAGTTAGCAGAAGCGAGGAGGGGGTTGCAAGAAGCAGGAAATGCTTCAGAAGCAGAACAGGCAGATCGACAACTGCGTTCGGTACTGGATCGCCTTTTTGCAATTGCTGAGGATAATCCTGAACTCAGAGCATCAGAAAACTTTCAAAAGCTACAGGAGGAACTGTCAGATACTGAGGATAAAATTGCCTATGCTCGGCAGTTCTACAATACCAATGTAATGGAATACAATATTAAGATTCAGACTTTTCCTAATGTGCTCTTAGCTCCTGCTTTGGGCTTTACAAAGGGAGACTTTTTTGAGACAGAAGAAGAGGAACGAAAGACTCCGGAAGTTGATTTTAGTTCTAAGGAATAACACTGTTAACGGTTTTGTTTCCTTATCCTGCAATTAGGCGGTTATGTCTATTTACACGGAGATTGTACAAAATAAGCGCCGAACATGGCTCTTAATGGCAATTTTTATTGCTGTAGTTACTGTTATTGGTTGGTTTTGGGGACAACAAAGCGGATCAGGCTATTTTGGGTTGTTTGGTGCTTTGGGTTTTTCTATCGCGTCAGCAGCATTCTCATATTTTGCTTCAGACAAGATTGCTTTAGCTACCTCTGGCGCTAAAAAAATAGAAAAAAATCAGGCACCGCGCTATTTTCGCATTACAGAAAATTTGTGCATTGGTGCGGGGTTGCCAATGCCAGATTTGTATGTGATTAATAGCCCAGCCTTAAATGCATTTGCTACTGGACGTGATCCTAAACATGCTGCTGTTGCTGTAACTTCAGGTCTTTTGCGGCGGCTGAGTGATCAGGAACTAGAGGGGGTAATTGCACACGAGCTTTCCCATATCAAAAATTATGATATTAGGCTAATGACTATTGTAGTGGTTTTAGTTGGCGCTGTAAGCATTCTCTCTAGTTGGTTTCGCCGCACCTTATTTTGGGGTTCTAAGAGAAGACGAGATAAGCAGGGTAGCCACAGTCTTTTAACTTTGATTGGTTTAATTTTGCTTGTTGTTGCTCCTATTGTGGGCACACTTATAAAATTAGCAATTTCTAGGAGGCGAGAATTTTTAGCAGATGCTTCTAGTGCTTATTTAACAAGATATCCAGAAGGACTTGCTAGCGCGTTAGAAGAAATTTCAAAAGATTCAAACCGTTTAGGTACTGCTTCTGAAGCAACTGCACATCTTTTTATTGCTAACCCTTTTCGTGGTACAAGCCTTGCAAAATTGTTTTCAACTCACCCTCCAGTAGAGGAACGGATAAAAAAATTAAGAAATTTGTAGTAATCTTTTTGTCTTTGTTTAATTTTTAAGCTTGTTTACTATTTTGATAGAATTATGGAACTTTCAATAATTGTTATTAATTATGAGACTCCGAAACTCCTCGGTGATCTTCTTAATTCCCTTGAAAATGTGCGCAATCAAGAAGAGCTAGATTTTGAAGTTATTTTGGTTAATGTAACGCCGGATGACGGGTCAAAAGAAATGGTGGAAGAAAATTATTCCCGGGTCAATCAAATTATTGATACCCGTAACCTTGGATTTTCCGGTAATAATAATATCGGTTTAAAAGAAGCATCCGGTCGTTATGTTCTTTTTCTCAACTCTGACACTACAGTTCCGGAAGGAACACTCCCCGAAATGCTTAATTTTATGGAGACAAATCAAGATGTAGGTGCTGCAACTTGTTATGTTGAGCTTTTAACAGGGGGTATGGATCCTGATTGCCACCGCGGATTTCCTACTCCTTGGGCTTCATTAACTTATTTTTTGGGATTGGAGAAACTTTTTCCGCAATCAAAGTTGTTTGGTCAATATCATCAGTTTTACAAAGATCTAACTAAAACTCATGAAATAGATGCCTGTGCTGGAGCCTTCCTCCTCATGCCCCGCGCAGTAGGCGAGGAGATTGATTTGAGAAAAATCGCCGCAGGAGAAACCTCTGGGGTTAGATCCGCAGAAACCCCAGAGGTTGGGGAATGCGGCGACCCCGCTGCGTTTGGAACTTCGAATTTTGAATTTGGTGCTTCTAGTCGTGGGGCACGACCAGTCTGGTGGAATGAGGATTTTTTCTTTTACGGAGAAGATCTGGATCTTTGTTGGAGAATAAAAGAGGCTGGTTATAAGGTTGTATTTTATCCTCATGTGAAAATTATCCATTACAAAGGGGCTTCTAGCGGTCTTCGTGAGGAGTCAAAAAATGTAACAACAGCTTCTGAAGAAACTAGAAAGCGCTTGCTGCCAGAAACTACTCGAGCAATGCGGCTTTTTTACAAAAAACACTATAAGGATAAATACCCATGGGTAGTTTCCAAGCTTGTTTACTTAGGTGTGGGTATTCTTGAAAAAATTCGAACAAAAAGGTAGTTGGAACCCTACTAGCTAGGTTGTAAATTATTAGGGCTCCGTTAAGTGGTTATGGCGTTATTTTTGCTAAATCTTCTTTTTGCAGTTTGCTGCTGATCTCTTCCCATTCTAGTGGCAAACAGAATATCTTAGTAAATACTCTCTTTAAGCTAGTCCTTCTAAGAGAGCCGCGTTTTTTCCAAAGAATAACGTTTTGGTAGAGATGTTGTAGTCTATACCTCTCCGAAGTTGCTCAATAAGTAAAGGCGCTTCTCTTTTGTGTGCGTGCGAAAAAGTGTTAAGGTGCAATTTTTTAGTGTCAACTGCCCCATGCTGGTAGCAATATTTTTTTGAACTGCTCGAAAAGTTACAGTAAGTATTTTATACTTTTCCTAACTATGCCTATTTCCAAACAAAAGGTGAAACATATTGCTGAGTTATCTAAATTACAGTTGAGTAAGGAGGAAGTTGAGAAGTTTAAGGAGGAGCTTTCAGCAATTTTGGATTATATTGGTAAATTGGATAGTGTTGATACTGGTGATATTGAACCACTAAGTCATCCCAGCGGTATTACAAGTACAGGTCGTGAAGATGTTGTTGATCAAGACCGGGAGCTTGCTCAAGAAGATGTTTTAAAAAATGCTCCCAAGAAAGATGACGATTACATTGAAGTTAAACCCGTTTTGTAGATAAAAATATGGATTTAAAAGAACTAACAATTCCTCAAGCTCAAGAAGGATTAAGAAAGAAAGACTTTTCTGCTCGAGAGTTAACAGAATCTTGCTTAAAAAGAATTGAAGATTTAGATTCAGAGATAAACGCATTTATAACTGTGACAGCAGAAAATGCCTTAAACCAAGCTGACAAGGTGGATAAGGAAATTGCTGCTGGAAAAGATCTTCCATCTCTTGCTGGTATTCCGATTGCTCTAAAAGATAATATTTGCGTTAAGAAGGGCAAAACCACAGCAGGCTCCAATATACTGAAAAATTTTATTTCTCCTTACAATGCCACTGTTGTTAGCAAATTGCAAAAGAATAGTGCTGTGATTTTAGGAAAAACTAATTTAGATGAATTTGCAATGGGCAGCTCCACTGAGCATTCTGCTTTTGGACCAACAAAAAATCCAAGGGATATGCAGCGTGTTCCTGGTGGTTCTTCTGGAGGATCAGCTGCGGCAGTTGCTTCTGGAATGTGTTTAGCTGCTCTGGGATCTGATACAGGTGGTTCTATTCGCCAACCCGCTTCTTTTTGTGGGGTTGTGGGCTATAAACCTACTTATGGTGGGGTTTCCCGCTATGGATTAATTGCACTTACTTCTAGTTTGGATCAAATTGGTCCCTTGGCTAAAACAGTAGAAGATGCGCGGATAGTATTTGAAGCTATTGCTGGGAAGGATGCATGTGATGCTACTACTATTGAGGTAACTAATGAGAATTATGAGCAGAAGAATCTTGATAGGGTTGTGATTGGGGTTCCGCAGGAGTATTTTGGGAAAGGTATAGATGAACAGGTAGCAGCTGTTGTTCGGAAGGCTATAAGTATGTTGGAAAAAAGTGGATTGACTGTTGAACAAATAAGCTTACCTCACACAGAATACGCTCTTGCCACTTATTATCTAATTAACCCTGCAGAAGCATCTTCCAACCTGGCACGTTATGATGGGGTTCGTTATGGTATACGTGAACAAGGAAAAACAATGCTTGAAGAATATAGAAAGACTCGTAGTGCTGGTTTTGGAGATGAGGTTAAGAGGAGAATAATGCTTGGGACCTACGCACTCTCTGCTGGTTACTACGATGCCTATTATCTTAAAGCAGCTAAAGTCAGAGCTCTAATAAAGCAGGATTTTGACCAGGCTTTTGAACAAGTAGATTTTATTGCTTGCCCAACCACACCAACGGTCGCTTTTAAACTAGGTGAAAAACAGGATCCCTTGGCTATGTATGCTGCAGATACTTTTACAATTCCAACTAACTTAGCTGGGATCTGTGGAATTAGTTTGCCGTGTGGAGAAGCTAACGGATTACCAACAGGGCTACAGCTGCTGGGACCAACGGGATCCGATTTTGGCTTGTTAGCTGTTACTAACAAGATTGAATCGCTTTTGCCATAAAATAAACGCTATCAAAGGTATTACCTTTGATAGCCCTGTTCCTATGGGGATTTTAGATATATTTAAAATTAAAGATGTGTGTAAAGATAGGAGGCGTATTACGGGTGCTGATCGGGAATTTATAAAAGCTCAGTGGGCGGAAGTTGAACAGTTAGTGGATCTAGACAAACCCAGCGCTCGAAACCAGGCACTAATTCGCGCGGATAAAATTCTTGATTTGGCTTTAAAAAGAATAACAAGCGGAAATACTCTTGGAGAGCGCTTGAAGAATGCACAAGATTCATTTTCAGATTGGGAAATATATGACGGTTTGTGGAAAGCCCACAAAATTCGCAACAAAATGGTTCACGAGGCAGGGTTTGAACCCCCGCACTATATGGTCAAAGACGCATTGGAAAAGATAAGAAGGGCGTTGGAAGATTTGGGGGTAGCTATAGAATAGCTGCAAATCACAAATTCAAAATTCCAAGTTCCAGACGTTTGTAATTTGTAGTTTTGTATTTGTAATTTTTTGGAACTTGGTGCTTGTTATTTGGTGCTTTACTACTTTTTAAAATATTATGAGTGAGCTTAAACCTATTATTGGACTCGAAATCCATCTACAACTTAACACCAAATCCAAAGTTTTTTGTGATTGTAGTGCTGATATCTGGGAAGCTAAACCAAATACACATACATGTCCTGTGTGTCTTGGTCTTCCCGGAGCATTACCTGTTTTAAATAGGAGTGCACTTTTATCGGCAGTAAAAATGGCACAGGCTCTAAACTGCACCATAAATAAGAGGACTTACTTTGAAAGGAAAAATTATTTTTACCCCGACCTGCCCAAGGGGTACCAGATTTCACAAAAGCGCGCGCCTTTGGGAGAAAGGGGGTGGGTAGAAATACCATCAGGTAAGAGAATTCATATTTGGGAGATTCATTTGGAGGAGGATACAGCTAAATCTATACATGAAGAGGGTACGACTCTTTTGGATTTTAATAAATCTGGGTTACCGCTTTTAGAAATAGTTTCAGCACCAGAGATAGATTCTGTGGAGACTCTTAATCAATTTGCTAAAGAAATTCGGGAGATTGCCATAGCTTTGGGAATTTCAAATTGTGACATGGAAAAAGGGGAGATGCGCTTTGAAGCAAATGTGTCGATCCGTGATCCGCAGGAATTAAAAGAGCTCGGCAAGGAAAAGAACCAGGTTCCGGGATCGGTCTTAGAACCTGGTTCTGGGGAATTGCCGAGCTTCGCGGGGAAGCAGATTATTTCCGAAGACAGAGAGCGGACGGCGGAACGCGGTGTGCTGATTTCTCCCTACCGAGTGGAAATTAAAAATTTAAATTCTTTCAAATATTTACGCGATGCTGTAGCTTACGAAATTGAAAGGCAAACCAAACTTATTGAAAATAGCAAAGAACCAGAACAAGAAACACGTGGTTGGGATTCAACAAGAGGAAAAACATTTGTGCAAAGAACTAAGGAGGAAGCACACGATTACCGGTATTTTCCAGAGCCTGACCTGCCGCCAATCGGAAAGGATGTTGTTATTCAAACAGAAGCAATAAAGCTGGAAGTAGACTTAAAAAAGCTTCCGGCAGCAAAAAGGAAGAGATACAGAGAAATGGGACTCAAACCCTCCCAAGCAGAATTATTGGCAAGAGATGAAAAACGGGAAGAGTATTTTCTTGAATTAAAAGAGTACATAGACGTGAAGGATGCAGCAAAATTGGTAATAAACGAACCAGAGGTTATGGAAGAAGATCCTGAGAAAGTTGCAAGAAATTTGGAGAAAAAGGAAGAAGAGACTATCTCTAGCAAAGAAAAACTGGAAAAGATAGCAAAAGAGGTCATTGAGGGAAACCCCCAGCCTGTGCAGGATTATCAAGAGGAAAATAAGAACGCACTTCAATTTTTGATTGGTAAAGTTATGCAGAAAACGCAAGGGAAAGCTGATCCAAAAGCTGCTGCTAGGATTTTAGATAAATTGTTAGGCTCTTAGCTATAGAAAAGGATATCTCTAAATTGGTGTAAGCTGTGGAAGAGATGCTTCACCACAATTTTTCTTTCTGCTAGAATAGGATAGAGATTGCAAACCAAACCAC
The DNA here is from genome assembly GCA_034659915.1 of Patescibacteria group bacterium. Lineage (NCBI taxonomy): Bacteria > Patescibacteria group bacterium. Next base: position 21,136 of record JAYEID010000018.1, on the reverse strand, counting down.
TGCCCCAAATCTTACCTTATGGTAATTGTTTTGGGATTTTTTCATTGCTTTTTACTTTTTTAACTTGGTTCAAATGCTGAAAGGCGTGTGCACACAGCTGGTAACTAATAATAACTATGCCCAATTACAAAAACCCCAAATATGAACAAATAGAAAGCGAAGAGCGGTTGAGAGAGGTTGCCAACAAGCTTGCAAAACAAGATACGGTTGCAGTTGATACAGAAGCAGATAAACTGGATCCATATTTTGCCAACCTCATTTTTATTCAAATTGGAACTCCGGAAAAAGCATATATATTTAACGCATTTGAATTAGATGATTTTTCGCCTTTAAAAAAGGTTTTGGAAAGAAAAAAACCATTAAAAATCCTCCAGAATGCAAAGTTTGATTATAAATTACTAAAAGTTCAGGCTGGCTTGGAGTTGGAAAATATATATGACACTTTTCTTGCAGAAAGACTTATAACTTGTGGATTACAGCGCGGGCAAAGTAATTTAGGTGCTTTGGCAAAAAAATATTTAGACCTAGAATTAGACAAAGAATATGATCACTATAACTGGGACAGAACAGTAAGGACAGGGAATTTGAAGAAAAAGCATTTTGAGTACGCAGCTTTAGATGTTCTTACCCTTTTTCCTATTTTTAGGAAACAGTTTCAACAGCTTAAAAAGCAAGATTTAATGGAGGTAGCTAAACTAGAGTTTGCTTGCGTGGCTCCGGTTGCAGAAATGGAAGTAAAAGGAACACCAATTGATCAGAAGAGATGGAAAAAGAATATTCGAGAAATAAAAGAGAAGCGAGATGAAATTCACGATAAAATTCAAGCTGAGCTCCGTCCGCTTTACAAAACAACTCAGAGAGATTTGTTTGGGAATCATGTGGATGTGGTTAATTTGAACAGCCCTTCCCAGCTCATAGAAGCTTTCGCAAAAGTAGGAATTGATATTCCATCTACTGGCGAGCAAGTGCTAAAGAAAATCGATCATGCCTTAGCTCGAATGCTTTTGGAGTATAGAGGATATGAGAAGTTGATAACTGCTTTTGGAGAAAATTTATTAGATCATGTAAACCCAAAGACAGGTAGATTGCACCCAGATTACATGCAAATAGGAGCAGATACAGGAAGGTTTGCATGTTCTAATCCTAATCTTCAGCAAATCCCAACCGATTCAGAGTTTCGTAGTTGCTTTCGGGTTGGTGAGGGTAGAAAGTTAGTTACTGCTGACTACTCGCAGGCAGAGCTTCGTATTTTAGCAGAACTTAGCAAAGACCCTGCTCTAGTTTCTGCTTATAAGGAGGGTAAGGATCTCCACACTTACACTGCTAGTTTAATGTTTGGCATTCCCGAGGATAAGGTTTGCCACGATATAGAGAGATTTCAGGCAAAGTCTATTAATTTTGGTCTCATGTATGGGCGTGGTGTTCGTTCACTAGCTACTCAGTTGGAAGTTTCAGTCGAAGAGGGTGAGGAACTTTTGCAGAAGTATTTTAAGCAATACAAGAAAGTTGAAAAGTGGTTGGAAAAAGTAGCAAAGCAAGCTATTGAAAAAGGTTATTCAGAAACTGTAATTGGAAGGAAGAGATATCACAAGAAACCGGATCCCGACGATCCTAACTATGAACGAGCTATTTCAGCAATTAAGCGCAAGGGAAAGAACACCCCAATTCAAGGAACGAGTGCAGATATGATAAAATATGCAATAGTGTTTGTGTACCGAAGGTTGCAAGAAGAAGGTTTGAACGCCTTTTTGGTACATACAGTGCACGACGAAGTTGTAGTAGAAACTACTGAAGAAGATGCAGAAAGGGTAAAAGCAGTGGTGAAGGAAGAAATGGAAAGAGCAGGGGAATTAATGATAAAAGAAGTTCCCATGAAGGCAGACGCAATGGTTTCGGATATATGGGAGCATTAAGCGCCGAAGGCGCTTTTCCGCGTACCGCAACCCGCGTACGGCCCTCCGCTTCGGAAATGAAAAGATGAAGGAAACTTTAAAGGACAAGTTAATAAGGCTTTCAGAAGATTTAGCTGTTGATGTCTATAAATTAGTTGCTACATACCCAAAATTTGAGAGATATGGTTTAGTAAGCCAGCTCCAACGAGGTGTCGTTTCAGTAGGTGCAAATATTGTCGAAGGTGTTGCACGAAAAAGTGAAAAAGAGATGAGGCGTTTTTTAAATATTGCGTATGCCTCCTTGTCCGAAGTTAAATTTATGTTGCGATTTTCAAAAAGGGTTAACTACTGCAGCGAAGAAAATTTTAACAGTGTTTATGAAAAGGCTGATCGAATAAGTGCGCTTTTGTGGTCATTTATGCGAAATCTTGACGAATAATATCTTTCTTTCTTAAGCGGTGTGCGGAAAGCGGTGCGCGGTAAGCCGAAGGGCCTTTAACTTTAAAAACGACTAAATATATTTATTAACTGAAAACTAGTAAATCTATGGTACAGTGCCAAATCTGTGGTAAAAGGCCAGCTAAAATTCAAACTCAAAAAATGGTTGACGGACGACCGGTGTTTGTCAATGTTTGTGAGCAATGTTTTGCAAAGCTCCAATCTGGAGCTCAGGAGACCTCTGCTTTAGACAAGTTTGGCCGCGACCTTACTAAAGAAGCTGAGGAAGGAAGGCTAGATCCTGTAATTGGTCGTGATAAAGAAATTGAACGAGTAATTCATATTTTGTCCCGACGGACAAAGAACAATCCTGTTCTTATTGGTGATCCTGGGGTGGGGAAAACTGCTATTGTTGAAGGATTGGCTCAACGAATTGCTAACGGAAAGGTGCCGGAAACACTAGAAGGTAAAAGAATAGTTGCCCTAGATATATCCCTGATGTTGGCTGGTGCTAGTGTGCGGGGACAGTTTGAGCAGCGGCTTAAGCAAGCTATTGAAGAGGTACAAAAAGCTGAGGGGCAAATAATACTGTTTATTGATGAGTTGCATACAATTGTGGGAGCAGGTGCTGCCCGAGGTGCAATTGATGCTGCCAATATATTAAAGCCTCCTTTGGCTCGGGGAGAATTGCGTGCTATTGGTGCTACCACCTTGGATGAATACAGAGAGCATATTGAAAAAGACGGTGCACTAGAAAGAAGGTTCCAACCTGTTTTCGTTCGTGAATCTACTACTGAAGAAACTATAAAAATACTAAGAGGATTGAAAGATCATTACTCAGAGCATCACCAAGTTGAGATTACACCTGAGGCATTAGCTGCTTGTGCAAAATTATCGGATCGCTATATTTCGGACCGTTTCTTACCAGACAAAGCTGTTGATCTTTTGGATGAAGCATGTGCGAAGGTTCGATTGGAAGCAATTGAAGAACCAGAAAATCTTAAGCAGGTTGAAAGTGAGATTCAGGAAATAAGGGAACAGTTAGTTGATGCCAAAGGTGAGGAAAAGGAAAAACTGGAGAAAAAATTAAATGAGTTGAAAGGTGTGCGCGAAGAATTGGTGGAAATTTGGCGGCAAACCAAAATGGAAGAACACCCAACAGTAGATGAGGAAGATGTAGCGGAAATTGTTTCTAATATGACAGGAATTCCTCTTGAAGATCTTTCAGAAGAGGAGCAAGAGAAGTTGGCTAATTTGGAAGAAAGAATCCACGAACGGGTTGTAGATCAAGAAGATGCGGTAAAGTCGGTTAGCGAGGCAATCAGGCGCTCTAGAGCAGGTCTAAAGAACCCGAGCCGACCTATTGGAACCTTTCTTTTCCTAGGACCAACCGGGGTTGGAAAAACAGAGCTGACCAAAGCATTAGCAGATGTTCTTTACGGCAATGAGGATCTAATGGTTCGGTTAGACATGAGCGAGTATCAAGAAAGGCACAATGTTTCTCGGATGGTAGGAGCACCGCCCGGTTATGTAGGGTATGAGGAAGGTGGTCAATTGACAGAAGTTGTTCGCCGTAAGCCTTTTTCAGTTATTCTCTTGGACGAGGTAGAAAAAGCACACTCAAGTGTGTTTAATATTCTGCTCCAAATATTTGAGGATGGGCGTTTGACCAGCGGGCAAGGGAAGACTGTTGATTTTAAGAATACGATTATTATTATGACTTCTAACGTGGGTAGTGAATTGTTTTACCAAGATATGAAAGAGGGTATTTCTTTTGTGGAGGATGCTGAAGATGGGATGGAAAGGAAGGAAATTGAGGAAGAAATTAGCAACCGGCTTCGTCAGACATTTCGACCCGAGTTTTTGAACCGAATTGATGAAACTATTATTTTTAATCCTCTTAGTAAGGAAGATTTACGAAAAATTGTTGAGCTGGAAGTAAGTAAAGTTGAGGAGCGCTTACGAGAACAAGAAGTAGAGCTAGAAATTACTGACACAGCTAAAGATTATCTTGCCGAAAAAGGGTTTGATCCTGAATTTGGTGCGCGCCCCTTACGGCGCCTTATTCAAAAGGAAATAGAGAATCCTATTTCGGAGAAAATTATTCGCAAAGAAGTTGAGGAAGGGGATACAGTTAAAGTAGGCAAAAGAGGCAATTCCCTCCATATCACCTAACAGCTCTGCCGGCCGGCGGACAGTGTTCAGCCGGAACCTTTTCGATCTCGACTTGGTCAGGAGAAAAATCAAAATAGGTTATCCGCTTTCCGTACCTGCACTCCGTTTTCCGCATATAGAGGAGTCATTCTGGAGGAACGATTCATATCGTGACGATAGAATCTTCCTTTTTCCTTTTCCGATTTAGGAATTTTATTTCTAACGTCCGCGTAAATCCTACCAATAGAATTTATACCATCCTTCTTATCTGCGTAAATTAGCGTAGAGTTCCGACCATGTATTTTTTTCCCTTTTCGAAGTCTTTTGAGAAATCAAAATAGAGGTCACTCTGAAGTAGTGCCGACTTGTCGAAACGACGATAGAGTCTACGTAAAACATCTGCACAAATACTACAATTGCATTTATACTCTCTTTCTTATTTGTGTAAATTAGCGTAAGGTTCCGACCATTTATTATTGGCGTTTATTCGCGTATTCAGAAGTCCGCCCCTTGAACCTCTCTCCCGAATCCGCCATCCTCCAACTGGAGGAGGCGAAAATCGGGACCCTAACGAAAGGCTAAGAGGCGGACCCCTATTTAGTACATTTCAATGTACTATATACAGTGCACAGTGCATTGTATAATTTCTTACTTGTGCATTTTCAGAGTTCCCACATTTCTGCTCTCAAGGTGTTTAAGAATTTATATTTAAGAATTTAAGAGTAGAGAAGTAGGGTTGAGGTGACCAGTTCGCAATGTTCTGCGAAAAAGTCTTTTGGTTTTGACTCGCCAGCTGGCGGAGCCGAACTTAAAACCTTCTGTCTTAATCCACCAATCTCTTGATGAACTAAGAGAGAAGGCAACACATCGGTATGTGTTAGGTAAATTGATGACGGCTCATCAAAATACACCAAGAAAGCTCGCATGAACGCAAAGCTCTCAAGACCTGCTTTAACCCCCGAAGGGGGCAGTTGAACTCCGTCGGGTAGTTCCTTTAGGGTTAAACTCTTCCTGGACTTTGCGGAAGAAAACCCCTCAACTGTGCATCTGGAACATTTAATTTACCCCTCTACCTTCTTGTCCGAGCCGGTAGTCGCTCCTTAGATTGCGGTAGCTTTTGTGCGCTAGTCCCTGCGGCGCTGTCAGCTATTTGTTCCACAATCCGTTTATTTTCAACCCTTTACTTCCCGATAAATCGGGACAGGGTTAGGGGCAATGTCCCCTCGTTTGACCGGTTAGACCCCTATTTCTCCGGAAACTTGGCTGCCCACTCGAGCAGCTCGTCCGGAGATAGGCCTTCCGGGATTTCATCCGGAGGCACTGGAATTGCTTCCAGTTCCTCAACCATCTGCTGAGCTCTTTCAACCCAGCGGTCCAGTCCCCAGTCACCTCTTGGTGGGGACTTTAAATAACCCCAGCTAAGGGCTGGGAAAGCCGACTCCCAGCGATTGCCGCCCAGTTTAGACGCGGCGTTTTGCTGGGCCGGGATTTCTACAGGGGGCATACCCGTTGAGATGTCCTCCCTGACCAAGCGCTCCGAATAACCGGCAGGTCGCCGGCCGTCGGGGCTGGCAGTGTGGTGGGTTTGCTTCAGTCGAGTGGTCTCCCGCTTGAAATATTCCCATCCGCACGGGCACTCGTACCTGCGGCCCATGCCCGCGGGGTGGGATCGCACCACGGTCCCGCATTCGGGGCATTCTTCGCGGCGCGGGACCCTTACGGGTTCCTGCTTCGCCAGGACCGTAGCCCTTACCCGGCGCCGGAAGGAGCCGTACTCCTCCCGAATCTCTTTTCCCAGTTCCTGTACATGATCATACAGTTCCTGGGCACGGTCCAAGCGCCCCTTTTCTTGTGCCATTTTAACCTCCTTAATTCTTGGGGCATGGCTGTCCGAACTTTTTCTGATTCTTGATTTCTATGCAATCAAATCAAAAACCCGAGAAAGCTCCGAGAGAAGTCTGGCTCAAATACCTGGGTAGGTAAGTGAACTGTCCCCGAACGGGACTTAGACTTCTCTCGGATGCTGAGAGATCTGGGGGTATTTTTTTCAACCGCACTCCGATTGGATCGGAGATCCCCCTTGCGGTTTTTTAATTCTAGCGGACCTCCTTGCGGAGGTCAGCGAACCCTTGTTTCTTTTCAAGGAACTCATTGATGAGTTCCTTGTACCTCTTAGCGCGCTGGCGGTAAAGTTCAACGAGGGATTCCTCGTTGACAATCCAAGCACGCCGGTAAACCTGGTCACGCGTGCAGATATCAATCATTTCCTTCTGCACGACGGCCATCCCCTCAGGGACTTTCATGATCCCCTTGGAGTACTCGTAGTTGCACACGCCGCGCCGACGCGTGCTGACCTTTACATCTTCCAAGTCCTCTGGTGTAATTTTCTCACCCTCGATCAGCCAAAGGGCTTCCTCTTCTCCGGCGCAGTCCGCTACGGCGTCGGCGGAGACCAAAATGGCCTCCGTCCAACCGCTGGACGGTACGTATCCCGGGTCACTGCTCATGGTCATTAGTTCAACTCCTACCATCTTCGCCATTCTTATTCTCCTTTTTCTCGGACCGTCCCGCGTGGCGATGCGGACGGGCCCTCGACACATTTGGTCGGGGTCTTTCAGCCACTACTGGGCCTGACGTTTTACACCCGCTCGGTGGAAGTTATTGGGCCTAAGCCCGCTTCAACTTCAAGCTCCATATTTTTTCGGGTTGATCACCTTATCCGTGACTACCGTGCACGGAAAACGACCTTCAAAGAGGTCGGGTTTCCATTCCTCTCGGTGGTGGGTCTTCGCGTACCCCACGCTGAGCGTGGTTGCTTGACGGGTTTATATCCTCGTCAAGGCGCTCGCCACCGTTCACCCTTGGAAAGGGCTCCTCTGTTTTTGCGTTCCGATTTTTGTCTCGGAATCAGAGGATTCTTGGAAACCGCGCCCTCGAAGAAGGCTCTCTGCTAACTAGCTCACTAATTAACAAAAAGCCACCCTTCGAAGTATCTGCGCCAAGGAAAAAAAGCTAAGCTTTAAAAATCCAAGTCCCAAAGCTTAGCTTTAGGGAATTGGCGCAAGCTTCTTCCAGTCTTGAACAATTTGGTTCAAAACTCAAAGAAGCTCCGGAAAGAGTTATCACATTATTAAAATGTGATCCCTAGATCAGGGTTAACTCTTTCCGGAAGCTGAGAAACAATGTTCATTCAGAGGAGGGGAAAGTATCCCCAAAAGCCAAAGATCTTGGCTTTCCTCTGAAGAACTTTTCTAGCGCAACGGGCGGGGCATATTCTGTTCTGCCGCCCCTCCATCCCTCAAAGGGTTAAAACCCGTTGCTGAGGAGCTTCTTCGTCCGCCGGCTGGCAGACCAGGCAAGCATCAACCTGACTGAACTTGTGAACAGGGCGTCAGCAACCCAGGGAAATCCAGGGAAATTTTACTCGCGTATGCCGTGTCGCGTCACCTTCTCGCCAAATTCGAGATCCTCCGCGTCTAGATCCTCCGGACGGACGCAGGAATCGAACTCGGCCTCCAACCCGAGGTGAATGCGGTACCACTTATTGTGGTACTCACCACCGCGGTACGTCTCCCCCGTTGGCCAAAGAACTTGCACACCAATGATCCCACCTTGGGTGTGCATCCCGACCAAAGGCACCGATCCCGGAATCACGCACTCGGGCGCTTCCGGTGCGAGGGCCCGGACTTCATCCTTGAAGGCCGGCGAGAAATCGAATCTCCCCGCCAGTCCGCGTTTGCCGCAGTTTGTGCATTTCAAGTAGTACTTATTGGCGCGAACGATGGGGCTACCGCATTCAGGACAAACGACCGTGCGGATGTACCCCATCTCTTTGGCCCAGATTGCGTTGCACCACATCTGGGAGAACCGGCCCAAAGGGCCGGGGGTTGTCTCGGGCAAGTCAATCGCCCGAGCCACTGACTTGAGTTGCTTCCAGCTACCGCCCTCTGGGCGGTAGCACACTCGCGCGTAGTCTCCCGCGCGGTTTTGCGTCGGGAGCGACATCATCTGCTCCCGCGCTTCTTCTTCCGCTTCCGCCTCGATCGTACCGGTAACTGTGTGCGCGTCACCGGACCCTAGTTCGCGAACATAGAAGTACTGATACACTTTTGCCATTTATTAAAACCTCCCTTAGGGTTATAGCAGGATGACAATCCCGGCCTTGGCGCATTTCGCCAAGGACTTTCGACCCGAACTGTTCGGGACTAGCTATCACGGTAGCTTACACCGGAAGTTTTTGGACATTGCCCGCTTCAACTTCAAGCTTCATATTATATTCAGGTTGATCACCCTATCCGTGGTTAACGCGCACGGAACTCGACCTTCTAAGAGGTCAGCTTTCTTTTCTCATATGAATTATGCTTTCAAGCACAGATGAACGGGCAGATGGGGATTGCTTACACCCCAACTGTCATCTGCTAAAGCAAGCTTCGCTCTGAGAAGGAGCTCTCCATTTGCTCTGCGCGCCTCCTATCCACATCACAACCCTATGGTGGGGGCGGTGTGGCCTCGGAAAGCGCAGAGGTGGAGATTATCCGCCATTCGGCGGAAGAAACCTCGCCCTCGAAGAAGGCAAAACAGTTACCAGCAGTTAGGGGGCGCGAGCTGAAGCTCGCTACTCCTTCTTTCCTGCGGAAAGCGGAGTGCCGAACGCTGATAGCCGATTTTGCCTCCTTCGAAGATATTTACTGCTAATGTAAGACTAGCAGTATCTTCAAACCCACCATCCTGAGCTTGTCGAAGGATGATGAGCTTAAAGATATTAAGTTGTTAAAGAGCAAAACGCTAAAATACGCGAAAAAATAATGTATTCTTCTTTTGATAACGCGAAAAAACGCGAAAATTTATATTGCTCATTAACGCGAATTAATACGGTATTTTGTCTTTTATAAACACGAATTTACGCGAATAATTTAAGATTGGTTATTGCTTGTGTCTTCCTCCGATCCGAACCACCTTCTTCTGGTATACCAATAAACTAAATTATTGATACACCGAAAGTTGCTCGGAGAGAGGAAGCATTCCGGTGAATCGGAATTGTTGTTTTTGCCATTGGGCAAGGTACAACATATTTGGGATATACCCAAATAGCTTCTAAACCTTGTGGTTCCGAGGGGGGAAGGACCTCGGAACGCTGTCCTATCCTAGAGGGAACTCGCGTTCGAGTTCCTTCCAACGCTGAAACTCCTCACGGAGCGGGCTGTCTTCTCCGCGAAGAGCACTTATCGCCAGAATAATCCGGCGGAGGAGGGACCAATCCCTCTCCGCCGCATCAATGCCGCGCTTCTTGCGCGAAAAGATATTGCGCAGGAGTGCGTTCTGGCGCGCATCCCAAAACAGGGCGGCTACCGCATCTTCTGCTCTGTGAGCCCTTTTCGCCCACTTGTCGTGGACGATCAGTGCAGCGGCTGCTGCCGCCAGAAGCGGCGAGCCGAGGCTCATAAGGGCGACGGTTAGCGGACCCAATTCCACTGGGTCCGCCAGGTACAAAATGCTGTGGAACGTGGCGCAAAGCCACGCAACTATCAGTGTGACTTTCACGAACCGCATAAACATTTTTCTTACTCCTTCTCCACTCACCCTATTGCCCTTACGATGGCCTGTGGTGAGCAGAATTTTCCATCCCCTTTTTTCAATGCATGTTTCCGCCTTGTGGTCTTCCCCAAAGTAGGTATGCTTCTTAGCTTACCTACCTCACCGCAAGCGGGCTGAGAACAAGTTGTTGTTCCCAATCTGCTTGCGGCAAGAATTAATGTAAATGTGCATGTCTTTTTCGCGTAAATCCTTTCCAAATCAGCACAAATCCTTTCCGTTAAGTTAAGGCCCGTTTCGAGGTCTTCCGAGAAACCTCAAGCTTTCTGATTTCTCTCCCGACCAATAGTCGGGATCGAAATTGATTGTTTCTAAGCTCGTTCAGAAACTCCCTAAGAAACAATCAAAAAAGGCTCCACTCCAAAGGAGATAACGCTTCACGCTAAGCGTGACGGGTAGGGGTCGCATCTTCTCTAAAGCAGAGCCTCTTTAAGCTCTAAAGTTCACGGTGAAGTCCGCGAACCGCCTCTCTCCTAGTTAGGGTACACCCTGCGCTGTATGGTGAGGGGTTAGAATTAAGCTAAGTTTTTAAATTGTGCACACTTTTCCGTGATCATCTTCCTTTTGTTCTGTGACCTTCTCTTTTCCCGCGATCATCCTTCTTCTGTGCTTTTCTCTTCAACACACTTATAGTATATCACAGTATCTTATATTAGTCAATTTAAAGATACTTTCTAGTGAACAAAAGTCTGTGGGGAATTGAGCAAAAAAGCTCTGTAAGACAAGTATCCTACCTCTACTTGTCATCTCTCCCCCACAGGCTTTCGGCCGCTAAATTGCGTTCTCTAAGCTACAATTTAATTATATAATACTGTCCTATATATGTCAAACGGGTTGGTGGTTTCTACAAAAATAGCCGCTAGGCTAAGTTGCGCTTAGATCTAGCGGCTGTGTAATTTACATCTGCGCAGCGATTGCTCGGGCTAAGGTTATACGAATTGCATTACGTAAAGTTGCAGGAGTTGGGAGATCCAGTTCCCGGCCCAGGTATTCGGGATACAAACAAACAAGAATGTAAACTTCCCGCCACAGGGTCAAGTTGCTATATTCTTCCAAGTGGATGAGCGTCCTCCGTATTGCTAGTTCTGTATCTTTTAACTCCCATTGATTTGATCTTTTCTTTATTATACGGACACATTCTTGTACACTTCCAAAATTAATTTGAAAAGTGTCTTCGTCCTCGGCAGGGTGCATACGCTTAAAGATTGGTTCCGTGGTCACTGCTCTCCTTTTTTTGTTAGTTTCCTTTAGGGAAAAATTTTAGAACCTACCCAAAGGGTACTCTGTTTACAACTATTTTGCAACAGCAAAGAAAGTTTATTTATTCGTAGCCAATTTGTAGCACAAACAGTACTCTTATTTGCTTTTATCACAGGTTTATCTAGAGGCTGCCTCTAGATACTCCTGGTTTAAAGAAGTTTTATAGAATAAGCAAGTTCTCATCTCTTATCCTTTAGTCCTTCTACCGAAACCTTTAGGGATTCGGTTCTGAAACCTTAAAGAATTCTCTAGTTAATTTCTCTTCCTTATTTATTATTCAGTATTCCTTATTCGCCATCCCATTTGCCATAATTCCCCTTTTAATGCTAGAATAACGCCCACAATGGAAAACGAAGAGAAGAAAGATAAAAAATCTGTGTCTGAGAACAAGCCCGAAAAAAAAGAGATTCCTTCCTTTGGTCCCGGGGATCTGGTCAAAGTAAGTTGGGAAATTACTGAAGATGACAAAACTCGGGTTCAAGACTTTACGGGAGTAGTTATCGCTATAAAGGGCAAAGAGGATTACAAAACCTTTACGGTGCGCAAGATTAGTACTGGCAATATTGGTGTGGAGAGGATTTTCCCCTTGTTTTCACCTAAATTAAAGGATTTAGAGGTATTAAAGAAAGGTAAAGCACGTCGTTCAAAGCTTTACTATCTTCGTGGACGTGTGGGCAAGAGAGCACTAAAAGTTAAAGAACAAAAGTAGCTTATGCCTTTTGAAAAGTCTCAGATAGGGGCAAGGGGTGAAAACCTTGCTGAAAAATACCTAAAAAAACGCGGGTACCAAATTATAGAACGGAATTGGCAATACAAAGGAAGAGGAGAAATAGATATAATTGCGCGAGATAAAGATACCTTGGTTTTTGTAGAGGTTCGCGTACGGGGACCTAACAGTTACCAAACTCCTCAAGAATCTGTTACTAGCGAAAAGCTCCATGTTTTAAAAAGAACTGCCCAAATTTACCAGAAAGTTCAAAGTAAAGAAAAAGAACCGCTACGAATTGATCTTGTTGCCGTAACTTACCCTAATTCTATAACTAGCCCTAACATTAAGCTGTTTAAAAACATTACACAAGGAAGATAAGTCTAGAAAAACGATTAAGACAAAATAAGGAGGAGTCAAATGTGCCAAGGAGAAGTGTTAATCAACGGTAAGGAGATGTTGAAGCTTCAATTGCACTGGCTGGACCAGGAATCTATAACGTTCAGCTGCCGACCATCTTTTAAAAGGGTAGCTGGAAAACTGGGTACACCTGAAGAGGATGTTAGACAAGCCGTAGCTTTGTTCGCTCTGGCTATTACATCTTCCTATCTGGGAATCTGTGCGAAGGACCTAAAGGTATCACCAGACCTTTTTGTGTCTGCTGTATCTATACTGCTCCCCAAAAAAGAGGAGGATAACCATGCATAGTTTCTCATAGTCCTGAGCAGTTTTTAGTATCTTGCCCCTGCTCAGGACTTTTGCTTTTTAAAGATTGCTTTTATCAATGTGTTAAAATTTATTTTAAGAAGCAAAAAGGTACCGATTACCCAATGAAATCACGTTCTCCTGCTGTAGCAGGTTCATTTTATCCCCAAAATCCGGAAGATTTGTCCCACACTATAGATGTTTTTTTAAGCAATGCTCAGCCCGTAGTTCTTGACGGTAAGCTACGGATGCTTGTTGTGCCCCACGCCGGATACAGATTTTCCGGTTCCGTCGCTGCGGAAGGTTATAAACAGCTCGAAACAGAAAATTATAAACGCGTTGTATTGTTAGGTTCTAGTCACCAAGTTCCCCTGTCAAAAGCTACCATTGACGACTCGGACGCCTGGAAAACACCTCTAGGGGAGGTGCCTCTGGACAAAGGTTTTACTGAGAACTTAAGCCGTACTAGTTCTTTCATTGAAAAAAACCACAGGCCTCACAAAAATGAACACTCTCTGGAGGTCCAACTTCCATTTCTCCAAAAAACATTAGGAATATCAGATAAAAAAGGCAAGCCTAGCTTTAAAATTGTGCCAATCCTCATTGGTTCTGAAGAAGACAAGATAGTAACAGAGGTTTCCCAGTCGTTAGTTGAACTAATAGATTCCCAAACTTTAATAATTGTTAGTAGCGACCTTTCTCATTATCCTCCATACGAAGCTGCTCAGGAAGTGGACAGAAAAACAACCGACGCAATTTTGACCGGTAATCCCCGAGACGTTACTCGAGCAATAGACCAGTCAATGTCCAAGGGTATTTCCAATCTTGCTACCTGTGCTTGTGGAAAAGACGCTATTCTTGTTGGAATGCACATAGCAAAAGGTGTTGGTGCCAATGATATTCGCCTCCTAAAATACGCCAATTCTGGAGATGTAAGCGGAGAAAGAAGAAAAGTTGTTGGTTATGCTGCTATCGGTTTTTTTGAGGAAAAAGGGGAAAACACCTCAAGAAAAGAAACAACCAATGATCCCCTTTGTCTAAACACGGTGCAAAAGAAGCAGCTCTTATCTATTGCCAGAGAAACTTTAGAAAGTGTAGTCAATACCGGAAACAAACCTTTGTTTGAAGTAGAAGATTCGCTACTTGAACAGGAGTTAGGAGTCTTTGTCACTTTAAAAAAGAATAATCAACTACGCGGGTGTATGGGTATATTTGAACCTAATAAACCGCTTTGGAATGTTGTGCAAGACCAAACTGAAGTCTCAGCTTTAAAAGATCCGCGCTTTCCACCTGTTCAGCCGGAAGAGCTTGCGGATATTGAAATTGAAATTTCTATTATTGCCCCTCCAAAACAAATAGAAGATCCCAACCAGATTAAGCTTGGTGAAGACGGTGTGATGATAAGAAGAGGGCAAAAAAGTGGAACGTTTCTTCCTCAGGTTGCAAAGGAAACAAGCTGGGACTTAGAAACCTTCTTATGCCAACTTTGTGCTAGTAAGGCAGGACTTTATAAAGACGCCTGGAAAGACCCGGAAACGGAAATTTATACCTACAGTACAGAAACTTTTTCCGAAAGTGATTTTGACTTCTAGCTCTTGACAGATATTGTACCCACAAGCTATTCTTAATCTCCACTGAAAGTAGAAAGACTATAAAGCTAGGTAAAGAAAGGAGACACAAAAATGCACCTCAAATTGATTTGGTAGACACGTTCTTAGCCTTTTACTGTTTGCTGTTCCAACAACCAGATATCAAAAAGCTAACAACAGAGAAAAGGAGTAAGGATTGTGTCTTGTTTAGTTTGTCTTGAGTACTACGAAGAAGGTGGGAACATTTGCAGTACCTGCGATTTAAGGGGAATTTGCAATAGAAATGGTGAGCAGCCTACCTCTCCCTGTTGTGAAGTTGGGTTAGAGCCTTATATTGCAAAATTTTCGATTTCTGTTTTTCCTAATGGGACCTTTAGTGCTAGGTACAAATTGGGAGTTGGAAAGGGAGAAATAATTGGGTATAGATGCTCAGACTGTGGGAAAGTCATTGCTTGCAGAGTTGACGGGGAGCGGCCAACCTGTCCTAAATGCAATAAGCCCGTCTTCTATACCTTTGCCAAAAGGAATGAGACATTGCTTGATGGTACGCATATTAAACAGGGAGAAATTCTTGGTTATCGGTGTACCGCAAGCGATTGCAACTTTTCCATTATCTTTACTCGAAAAGGGCAGGCCCCACGCTGTCAAATAAGAGGGTGTAGCAGTTTGCTAGTTCCTCGTCTTAGCTCGCACGGCTTTTTGCTTGGAGCGCATTGCCCTATACATCGACATGAATACGAGATCCAACTTCAGTAGGCACCTGATAAATTGACCTCTAAGCCCTGAGCGCTGTTCAAAAGCCTCAGGGCTTTTTCATAAAATGGTAAAGCGAGGTGAAACCCCAAAGATTTGCTTAGTGGAGTTCCTGCCCCGCTTTTTAATGGCCTTATATGTTGAGTTGTTCAATCTGAACCGTACCTTCTTTGAGCCACCCCTTTCTCCTTAGTGTATCCAGCTTACCGTAAATTTCTTGTTCATTACCGTTTGTTTGAATAACACCAGTGAAAAACATGGCTTTCCTCTCGTCTTTAGTAAAGACTCCGGAAATTTGCAATCTCACTAGCGATTCAAACATCTTATTGCCTATCCACACGGATATAGGCGTTCCGATGAGCAGGCTCCCAATAATAGAAGGAAGTGTCAAGCTTCCCCTTTTCACATGCAGATGTCCACCGGAAAAATCTAGCTTTCTCATTTTCCCTTACCTCCTTACCAATTTACCTGCACTCGCATAACAAACCTATGGACGCCTTGATTATAAACTAAATTAACCAAAACCTCAATTTTATGAGATGATCAATATCAGGCATTTGTTTGAAATTTAGACTAAGAACTTGCTGGGAAAAGATTCCTAATTGAATTGTTGTTTGAAAAACTCTACTGTTCTTTGCATAGCAATCGGAAAATCTGTACTACTTATATTGTGCCCACCTTGCGGGTATTCGTAAAGCTCAACGGGGACCCCTGCGTGCTCCAAATAGTTTCTAATGTTTTTGCTATACTCAGCTCCAACTACGGTATCGTTAGTAGCGTGATGAAGTTGGATTGAAGCTTTGATATCTGTTAAATAATTAACCGGTGATACCTAACTCCAAAAATTACTATCTAAACTAAAACTACCATAGGTATCAAATAAATCTTGGCGATATTGACGTCGGGGAGCAGTTGGACTTGGGGGTTGGTAAGAATCATCATCAATACCATAATCAATAAAATCTTGGTATGTAAAAACAGATCCAGCCCAAATAACTGCTACTGGAATATCTGGTTTTACTACTAAACTGCGTAAGATAATGTTTCCACCCATACTGTGACCCCATAATCCAATTTGATTTGGATTTACAAAATCCAAGTTTTGCAATGCTGCATAAGCATTTAATGTATCTATGACATAGTCAGAAGAGTAATAAGCACTACTGGGTTCACCTTCGGAAGCTCCGTGACCCCGCAAATCAATTTTAAACACTACGAAATTATTTCTTGCTAAGTAATCCACATAGTCACTGTATCTCTCCCCAGTTTGGTATTGGCTAGGCGGAATATAACCGTGAATGAAAACAATAGCCGGCCACCCCTCTTCCGGCTCTCTGCCTGTGGGTTTGGTTAATAAAGCGTTTATCCTCAATTGATCAGAATCATAGCTAGTTATATACGTAATGTAACTACTATCTTGTGAAACTTCTTCCAAACTTGTAAGTTCACTTTCATACTTGCGTTGGCGTAAATAGGGAATTGTTAATTCTGCAAAGGGTATTGGTGAGAAAGAGTCCGAATCTTCTTTATTATCTGTCAAATTAATATCAACGGTTGTAGAATTTTCCGATCGGTTCTCACTGTTTTTGTTAGATTTAAATTTAAAAAACGCCAACCCCGAAAAGAATAAAAAAACAGGAATTACTAGGAAAATTTTTTTTGTTTTTGAAGAGAGCTGATTTAGAAAATTTCACGGGCACCCAATATTTTATACCAAAATAAATTACTAAACAAATCAAAATTTGTTAAAATTTCTTATCAATACTCACCAATTAAGGGTCTGGATTTTTGTATATTTTTCTTGCTAATATAAATTTCAGATAAATAGCTTTGTCTAGTTTTGGTCTTAGTATTAAGCATTTAATTTAATTCTTAACAAAATGTTTTGGGATAATTTTGAAATAGTTAGAAAGATAAAAATAGAAAATTCTTACCAAGAATTGTTTGAAAAATCTAAACTTGATTTTGATTTTGCCTTTCTGTCCCTCGCGGGCTTATCCATTTGTATTTTAGGCCTTTCTATAAACTCTAGTGCAATGATTATTGCCCCCTTAATTTATTCTATTTTGGTTTTACCGGCAGCTGTTGTTTGGAAAGATAAAGAAGGCTTCTTTAGCAGCCTCTGGAGCTTATTTTTGGAACTAATAATTGGTTTTGTTTTTTGTGTGGCGTTGTCGTACGTTTTAGGGGTTGATACACAAGGAATTGACTTTATAACAAATTTGGGACAAAACCCCCTTTCTTATTTCCTTGTGGCAACAATTGCAGGTTCTGCTGCGGCACTGAGTCTTTTTTGGCCTGGTGTTTCCGAGAAACTAACGGGGGTTGCTGTTTCTGTTGCTTTGGTCCCGCCAATGGCAATTATGGGAATTGCTGTTGCTGATCAAAGTAGGGAAGTGCTACTAAATGCAACTGTAAATTTATCTCTAAACTTAGTGGGAATTATTTTTGGGGCTTATGTAATTTTACAGTTTATTAAAAGTCGGGTCTAGTTTAAACTAAATTTAATCTTGAAGTATATTTAACAGCTCTTTTGGTTTTTCAATAATAAAATCGGGATTGCCTCGAACAAGAAGCTCTTTATTATTGTACCCCCAAGTTACAGCTACTACATCAACACCTGCTTTTTTTGCATTTTCAATATCTCGTAATTCATCTCCAACATAAATAACTTCCTTGCACTTAAGATTATACTTTTTAAAAGTACTTCTTATTGTTCTGCTTTTACTAAAGAGGCTGGGAACAGATACAATAAAAGCAAATACTTCCAAATTATGCTTTTTGAGAAAAATTTGGACATTCTTCCTTGAATTTGTAGTTAAAACCCCAAGCTTATTATTGCTTTCAGCCAGTTTGTAAAGAATCTCTGGAATTTGGGGAAACGGTTCTGCTTCTTGGATTTTCTCTTGAAACAAAACTTGACCCTTCTTTATCAAAAAGGGTATTCGCCACGGCAAAATTTTAAAATCCTTAATTAGCGCCTTTGCACCTTTCGCTCGGTACGCTTTTATATCTTCTTCAGTTAATTCTTTTTGTCCAAAATCTTCACTAAGTTTTCTCAGCGTGTTGCAAAAAATTGAAAAGGTATCTGCAATTGTTCCATCAAAATCAAAAATTACAGTCTTGTACATAGTTCAATAATACACTACAAGTAAGTTTAAGTTTAAACACTTTACCACTGCATATCTAGTTGTCTTTTCCTAGGTTTATAGAAAAGAAAGAGGGCATGATTTGCCTCCTAACAACTAAGAAATAATGCAAATCAATGCCCTTTTTAACGTAATGTTTATTTTCACAGGCAAACCCGAAGTTGGCAGCCTTACCAGTTTAAGTTGGTTTATCGTAAGGACGTGCACTACACCAGAGAACACCATTAAGCATAAAGTAATAATCACCTGTAACTGGTTCGAAATTGCTAACTTCTTTTCCAGTACGATCATTTACAGGAGGGCCGCCGTCAACGCTTATAATCCAAGTAGCACCCAGGTAACCAACTATTTGTACGAGTTGGGCCTGCTCCTTTTCTAAAGCATCAAGACCAATGCTTTTCCTTTTTGACCGTTTAATCTTTCTCATTTCCCTTTCTTCCTTTTTTATTCAAGCTTATTTGTCCTAAAAATAAGAATGGTTTTAATTGCTGTCAGTTTATTCTACAGTATTTTAGGCGCTATTCAACTATAATTATATATAAAATTCTAATCTAATGAGGGATAGCAGTTTAAACTTGAACCAATTACGTGGTAGTTTGTTTCTCCGAAGATTTAACAACAAAGCCTCCAACAAGCAACGCTATTCCGAGAATTAATATAATACCGCCAAACAATAGTAGGTGAGTAGTAATAGCATTGATGGCTAATGTTAGAGGTTTATTTATTACTTCCAACAACAACTGTGGGCTCTCAAAGTCTGAAGATTCAAGAATTTTTTGCAAAAAAGTTGGAGTTAAAGTCCTAGCAATTGGTACGCTGATCAACGCAATTAAACCAGAAAACGACCAAAAAGCACCCAATGTTAGAAGTTTATTTTTAAGCTGTGGAACAAGTAAAAATATAATTAGGGAGATTACTAAGAGTGCAATAACAAAATAAAGGGGTGCGTTTGCAAAATGCTTGTAACTTTTTTGGATTAACTCAACTTCTTTTTCATCTATATTTATTAAATTCCTAGACTTAAGTTTGCCTTCTTGCATCACATCATTTTGCATTAGCTCAGCTTCTAACCCTCTTTCAATTTCTGTATCCATCTGAGCTAATACCTGCTCGGTAAAAAAACTTGGGCGGCATTCAGCTTCCATTGGATTAAAAGTTTGTGGTTGAATTGCTGCCTCTTGTAAAGGAGTGCACTGAGGAAGGTTTCGAATGTTGTTTTTTATATTTTGGCTAAACGCTTCCACAATTATATCTTTTCTATCAGCTATATCTATTTCAAAATCTGGAACTTGGGTCTCACCCTCTAAAAACAGATAAGAAGCATCAAGAATATTCTCAACATTTTATTCAAGCCAGTGCGGTTCTAAGACCTCAGTAGTTGTAGTATCTACCATCTCTTCTCCCAGAGGTATTTCATTTCCTCCCATGTCATCCTGAGATTGGATTAATTTACCTACAGTAGCAGGAAGGTTTTGGTAAACCTCGCCCTTACTAAGCCAATTCTTTAAATTATCTGGATTTTTTAGTGTGGTGGAAACAGAAGAAGCAAAAAGCCCAACAAAAATTAGAAGTGTTAGGAAAATACCTAGAATACTAGAGAAAAACCAACGAAGAATTCTTAAAAATTTGTTCACTTAGAAATATCCCTTAATTACAAGCAATTATTAATAATACAGACTCAATATACAATATTATTCTTTGAAATTCAAACACTGTAATTTTTTCTCACTTGGTGACCCCAACCGGATTTGAACCGGTGTTACCAGGATGAAAACCTGGCGTCCTGGACCGGGCTAGACGATGGGGCCATAATTATAGGTGGTGGAGGTAGCCGGACTCGAACCGGCGGCCTTTTGCGTGCCACGCAAACGCTCTAGCCAACTGAGCTATACCCCCATAAATAATGGCTCCAACACACCCCTATTCTAACATACTAGAAGCACAGTAGCCAAGAGAAAAAGCTTCTCCCGATTGTTGCTGGCACATGTTCACCATTTTTGCAAAATCAAAAGAAGCTTAGATTGGGCTGCCGAAATGTGTTTTGAATTAAGTTCCTTGCTGCACGTAAGCTTGTATTGAGATTTGGTAACTTAATCCTAACCAGCACAACGGCATTCTTACGCTGTGTATTTTCCTTCTCTTTAACTGGGTTATACTTGGAGTTCGGAATATACGTCCAATAGTTGCCGCAACCGGTGTAATTCTTAGTCCCATAAACTTTTTGCTCTTCTTCCTTCCATGGAGCTGGTATAAAGGAAGATGTGTTGCGCCGAATTCTTGCTTTAGACATAGCGCCTCCTCATCACTAACCTATACCTTGAATCAAGCATTCCAAACAGCTTTTATAGCTTAACAAAAAAGATTAAATTTGCAAAAGAATAAATATATTGTTGGTAGCTATAGGGGATTTGTGTTAAAATAAGGCAAGTAGTCTTCAAAGGAAAAAAAGTATTTGAAAAGTTTGAGGAGTAGAAGCGCTTTGAAATATCTGGTAGAACACGGTAAGCTTCCATGGGAGTAATATTGAGGGGAAATTGTGGGTCCGTAGCTCAGTTAGGCAGAGCATCGGCCTTTTAAGCCGAGGGTCCTGGGTTCGATTCCCAGCGGACCCACCATTTCCTCTTAAAATCAACTATTCCTATCTTTCTAAACTCAGCTAGGCAGGCATCCCGATTTATCGGGATATTCTTAAACCCCCACCTATAAAAATTTGATCTTTACCGCATATAAATATAAATATTGCACCAGCGTCCAACGTACAACATGCAATGTGCAATGTGCAATGTGCAACACGTTGCACGTTATACACAATATATTGAAAATAATCTGTATATGCATTCATATACATACACGTACTTGTATATAAGCATCATAATTATTTTTTTTTAAAATTTAGCT